>DATLFN010000015.1 GCA_035540975.1 Acidimicrobiales bacterium | reverse complement strand
GACCCCACGGTCGAGGTTGGTGGTGGCGTCGAAGTGGGTGAAGGCGGTGAAGGGGGCGGGGTCGGTGTAGTCGTCGGCGGGCACGTAGACGGCCTGCAGCGAGGTGATCGACTTGCCTCGCACGGAGGTGATGCGCTCCTGGAGGGCACCCATCTCGTCGGCCAGGGTGGGCTGGTAGCCCACGGCCGACGGCATGCGGCCGAGGAGGGTGGACACCTCGGAGCCGGCCTGCACGAAGCGGAAGATGTTGTCCACGAACAAGAGCACGTCCTGCTGGCGGACGTCGCGGAAGTACTCCGCCATGGTGAGGGCGGACAGGGCCACCCGCAGGCGCACGCCGGGGGGCTCGTCCATCTGGCCGTACACCAGGGCGGCCTTCTCCATGACGCCCGACTCCTGCATCTCCAGCCACAGGTCGGTGCCCTCCCGGGTGCGCTCCCCCACCCCGGCGAACACCGAGACGCCGCCGTGCTGCTTGGCGACCCGGCTGATCATCTCCAGGATGACCACCGTCTTGCCCACGCCGGCACCGCCGAACAGGCCGATCTTGCCGCCCTGGGCGTAGGGCTCGAGGAGGTCGACGACCTTGATGCCCGTCTCGAACATCTGCGACTTGGGCTCCAGGTCGGCGAAGTCCGGGGCGTGGCGGTGGATCTCCCAGCGGTCCTCGATCTCGCCGACCTCGCCGGTGTCGAGCTGCTCGCCGATGACGTTGAACACGTGCCCGAGCACGCCCGGCCCGACGGGCACCGAGATGCCGCGACCCGTGTTCACCACGGTGGTCCCCCGCTTGAGGCCGTCGGTGGGCTTCATGCAGATGGCCCGCACCCGGGAGTCGCCGATCTGCTGCGCCACCTCGGCGGTCACCTTGGTGGTGTTGCCCTCGAGGGTGATCTCCATCTCCAGGGCGGTGTTGATCTCCGGGAGCTCGTTCGGGGGGAACTCCACGTCGACGACGGGCCCGGCGACGGCCACCACGCGGCCGGCGCCCCGCTTGGTCTCGGTGGTCTCGGTGGTCTCGGTGACGGTCATCGCCTGGTGGCTCCTGACATCCGGTACGGATCGATCTGGTCGGGGAACGTGTCGATGTTGGAGAGGGTGTCGGGGAGGTAGTCGACCCCGCCGGCCTTGGCCTGGCGCAGCGCCTCCGCACCACCCACGATCTCCATGATCTCGGTGGTGATGGAGTCCTGGCGGGCCCGGTTCATGATGCGGGACAGCTTGACGATCAGCTCCTCGGCGTTCTCGGTGGCCGACTTCATGGCCCGCTGGCGGGCGGCGTGCTCGGAGGCCGCCGACTCGAGCATGGCGGCGAACAGCCGGGCCTCGACGTAACGGGGCAGCAGCCGGGACAGGATCTGCCCCGGCTCGGGCTCGAACTCGTAGACCGCCTGGGGGCCGTCGGAGCGTTCGGCCGCCTCGGCCAGTGCCTCGGCGTCCAGCGGCATGAACTGTCGCACCACGACCTTCTGCGACGACGCCGAGAGGAACTGGGTGTAGACGAGCTTGACCAGCTGGACGTCGCCCTCCAGGAACGGGTCGGCGATGGCCTCGGCCACCCGGCGGGCGTCCTCGTAGGCGGGCTGCTCGCTCATCCCGGTGAACGAGGCGGCGATGTCGTAGCCGCGGAAGCGGAAGTACGACTCCGCCTTGCGGCCCAGGAGGATCAGCGAGTAGTCCCGCCCCTTGGCCTGCTCGGCCTTCAGGTCGCGCTCGGTGGCCCGGATGACGTTCGAGTTGTAGGCGCCGGCCAGGCCCCGGTCGGCCGTTATGGCCACGTAGGCGACCTTGGAGACCTGGTCGGCCTTGTGCAGGAGGGGGTGGCTGAGGTCGGCACCGCCGGCCGCCAGGCTCTGGATCACCTCGGTGATCTGCTCGCTGTACGGCCGTGCCGCCGCCACCCGCTGCTGCGCCTTGACGATCCGGGACGCGGCGATGAGCTCCATCGCCTTGGTGATCTTCTTGGTGTTCTGGACGCTCTTGATGCGCCGGCGGAGGATCCGCTCCTTGCCGCCCGCCACGACTAAGCCGCCGCTTCCTTGTCGGGGTCGTCGGCCTGGAACTGGCCGGCGAACGACTTCACGGCGTCCTTGAGGGCGTCGCCCTCGGGGAGCTTGCCGCTGTTGCGGATGCTCTCGAGCAGCTCGGCGTGGCGGGTGCGCATGAACTCGAGCAGCTCGGTCTCGAAGCGCCGGACCTCGGGCACGGGGATCGGGTCGAGGAACCCGGCCGTCCCGGCGTAGATCGACACGACCTGCTCCTCCACCGGCGCCGGCGAGTTCAGCGGCTGCTTGAGCAGCTCGGTGAGCCGGTAGCCCCGGTCGAGGTAGCCCTGCGACGTCTTGTCCAGCTCGGACCCGAAGGTGGCGAACGACTCCAGCTCGCGGAACTGGGCGAGGTCGATCTTCATGGTGCCGGCCACCGACTTCATGGCCTTGATCTGGGCGGCGCCGCCCACGCGGGACACCGAGATGCCCACGTTGATGGCGGGGCGCACACCGGCGTTGAAGAGGTCGGCCTCCAGGTAGATCTGGCCGTCGGTGATGGAGATGACGTTGGTGGGGATGTAGGCGGACACGTCGCCCGCCTTGGTCTCGATGACGGGCAGGGCGGTGAGCGACCCGGCGCCCCGGTCGTCGCTCAGCTTGGCGGCTCGCTCCAGCAGCCGGCTGTGCAGGTAGAACACGTCGCCCGGGTAGGCCTCCCGCCCGGGCGGGCGGCGCAGCAGCAGCGACACCTGGCGGTAGGCCTCGGCCTGCTTGGACAGGTCGTCGTAGACGATGAGGGCGTGCTCGCCGTTCTCCATCCAGTGCTGCCCGATGGCGCAGCCGGCGTAGGGGGCGAGGTACTTGAACGGGGCGGGGTCGTCGGCGGGGGCGTTCACCACGACCGTGTAGTCGAGGGCGCCGTGCTTCTCGAGGGTGGCCACCGTCTGGGCGACGGTGGACCCCTTCTGCCCGATGGCCACGTAGATGCACTTCACGCCCAGGCCGCGCTGGTTGATGATGGTGTCGACGGCGACGGTGGTCTTGCCCGTCTTGCGGTCGCCGATGATGAGCTCGCGCTGGCCGCGGCCGATGGGGACCATGGCGTCGATGGCCTTGATGCCCGTCTGGAGCGGCTCGTGCACGGGCTTGCGGCCCGTGATGCCGGGCGCCTGGACCTCGAGGCGGCGGGTCTGGTCCGCGTTGATGGGGCCCTTGCCGTCGATGGGCTGGCCCAGGGCGTCCACCACCCGCCCGATCATGGCGTCGCCCACCGGCACCGAGAGGATGCGGCCGGTGGCCCGCACCGACTGGCCCTCCTGGATGTGGGTGGCCTCGCCCAGGATGACGGCGCCGATCGACTCCTCGTCCAGGTTGAGGGCCAGGCCCAGCGTGCCGCCCTCGAACTCGAGCAGCTCGTTCACGGCCGCCTCGGGCAGGCCGGAGACGCGGGCGATCCCGTCGCCCACCTCCTCGATGCTCCCGACCTGGGCGGCCGACATGGTCGGGGTGTACCCCTCGAGGCGCTTGCGCAGGGCGGAGGTGATGGCGTCGGGGTCGATGGTGAAGCCGTTGGTCGGTTCGCTCTCGGGCTGGTCTGCCATGGGTTCCTAGATCACTTCCTTCAGTTGGTCGAGGCGGTGTCGCACCGACCCGTCGAACACGGTGTCGCCGATGCGGGCGACCACGCCGCCGACCACGGTGGGATCCACCACGGCCTTCACGCTGACCGTCTTGCCGGTGGCGGACGACAGGGCGGCGCCCAGGCGCTCCTTCTGGCGGTCGTCGATGGGCACGGCCGTGCGCACCTCGGCCACGACCTCGGAGCGCTCGCTCGCCGCCCGCTCGACCAGCTTGTCGATGATCCTGGGCAGCTCACGGCTGCGGCCGGCCGCCACCACGAACGACACCAGGGCGACCGTGATCGGCGCCGCCTTCCCTCCGCCGAGGAGGTCGTCGACGATGGCGAGCCGGCGCTCCACGGGCACGCCCGGGTCGGTGAGGGTGGAGCGCAGCTCCTCGTTCGCCTCGAAGGTCCGGGCGACCCGGAACAGCTCGTCCTCCACCGTCTCGACGGCACCCTCGGCGAGGGCGACCTCGAACAGGGCGGAGGCGTAGGCGTCGGCCCGGTCGGTCACGGTCGCACCATCCCCTTGGGATGGTGCACCACTGAGTCGCCGATGGGCCCGCCTCCCGGGCCGATCACGGGCCGGCTCACTTGCCGTTCCCGCCGGTGCTGGCGACCGAGGCGATGAAGCCGTCGATCAGCCGCATGTTCGCCTCGCGGTCGAGGTTCGCCTCCACGACCTTCTCGGCCAGCTCGATGGCCATGGCGCCGACCCGCGCCTGGAGGTCGGCGGACGCCCGCTGCTGGGCGGCGGCGATGTCGTCCCGCGTCCGCTGGCGCAGCTCGGCCACCTCGGCCTCGGCGCGCTGCATGAGGTCCCGGCGCAGCTGCTCGGCCGTCTGGCGGGCGTCCTCGATGATGCGGTTGGACTCGTTCTTGGCGTCGGCCAGCTGGCGCTGGTACTCCTCCAGCACCGACTGGGCCTCCGACTTCACCCGCTCGGCGTCGTCGAGGTTCTCCCGGATCTTGTTGGTCCGCCCCTCCATCCCCTTCTTGAGGCCGGGGTAGGCGAACTTCTTCATGAGGACGAAGAGCAGCGCGAACGAGATCGTCCCCCACACGATCTCCGAGACCTCGGGGATGATCGGGCTGGGGGCCTCGTGGCAGTCCTCGGGCTCGTTCCCGCCCTCCTCGAGCAGGTGGATGCACTCCTCGGCGGCGTGCGAGATCTCGGGCTCGCCGCCCTCCGCCCCCTGGGCGGAAGCGGCGCCCGCCATCGCGACGACCGATCCGACGGCGAGGCCGGCGGCGGCGAGGATCCTGAACAGGCCCCGGGCCGGGGCGGCCGTGGCCATCAGCCCGAGATGATGAAGGAGAGGACGAACCCGAACAGGGCGAGGGCCTCGGTGAAGGCGATGCCGAGGAACATCGTGGTCCGGACCATGCCGGCCGCCTCGGGCTGGCGGGCCATCGCCGTGATGGCGTTGCCCACCACCAGGCCGATGCCGATGCCGGGGCCGATCGCGGCGCCGCCGTAGACGATGCCTCGACCGACGGCGGTGAGGCCCGCGGTGGGATCGGCCGCGCCGGCCTCCTGCGCCAACATCACTACGTCCAACACAACTGCCTCCTAGTGCTCGGGATGCATGGCGCCGCCGATGTACACGGCGGCGAGGATGGTGAAGATGAACGCCTGCAGGACTGCGACCAGCACCTCGAAGCCGGTGAGGGCCACGAGAAGGGCACCCGGGAGGGCGGCGCCGACCACCGTCGACTTGAACAGCGCGGTGGCGATGACGGCGAAGCTCACGAGCAGGAGATGGCCGGCCAGCAGGTTGGCGAAGAGCCGCACCGCGAGGGACAGGGGCCGGACGAGGATGGTGGAGACGAGCTCGATGGGCGTGACCAGGACGTAGAGCGCCTTCGGCACGCCCGGCGGGAAGAGCATCGACTTGAAGTAGCCGAAGAAACCCTGGCTCTTGATGCCCACGAAGTTGAAGATGACCCAGACGAGGATGGCGAGCATGGCGGGGACGGCCATGCGGGCCGTGACCGGCATCTGGATCACCGGGATGACCTCGAAGATGTTGCAGACGAATATGAAGCTGAACATCGTCAGCAGGAACGGCGTGTACTTCAGGCCCTCGGGGCCCATCGTCTGGAGGATGATCCCCTCCTGCACGAACTCGACGACCGACTCGGCGAAGTTCTGCACGCCGGTCGGCACCAGGCTCTGCCGGCTCCCGGCGGTGGCGAACACGGCGAAGACGATGATCACCGCCAGGAACATCAACAGCACGACCTTGTTCACGGCGAACGGGTCGCTGCCGAAGATGGTGGGCCACTCGATGAGGTGGCTGACGGGCGGGAACTCGAGGGAGAGAAGGGCCATTGGTCAGCTCCGTCCGAGAGGTGGCTTGAGGCCGGGATAGGCGAGCGACAACGAGAGGTGGCGGGTCTCCCACCACAGCAGGCCGACCTGGGCGACGACCACGGTGAGGCCCAGGGGCACCAGCTCCACCCAGCTCAGGTCCTTCACCAGGGACACGACGAGCACGAGCACGGCCAGGCGCAGGGCGAACCCGCCCACGGCCACGCCGGCGAGGACGCCGAGCGAGCGCTTGGCGCCCCACACCATGAGGGCTCCGGCGGCGACGAGGTTGGCGAGCACGAGCACGACGCCGAAGCCCGCCGACAGGGCTCCGTCGACGCCGTGGAACACCGCGCCCAGGGCGACCGGCGCCGGGGTGAAGGGCAGGGAGCGCCGGACCATGTCGGTCGCCATCTCCCACTCGACCGGCGGCGCGGCGGCCGGGTGGTCCGCCAACTCGGTCACGCCGCGTCCCGCCGCACGGGTGACGGGCCCGCCCACGGGCACTCGGCCTCGTGCTGGCGCATGGCGACCTCGTAGGCGAAGTACGCCCGCACGAACACGCCGGCCATGGCGAACACGGCGAGCACCACCGTCAGGAGGTTGCCGGTGCCGAAGCGGGCGTCCAGCAGGTGCCCGCCGTACGCGAACAGCCCCGGGGCGGCGACGAACTCGACGGCCCGCGCCAGCGTGTCACCGAAGCCGTTGTAGAGCTCGCGCCTCTCGCGCAGGTCCAACCCGTGTGCCCCTCTGTCCTTGTGAATCGGTTCTCAATCTAAGGGTCGCCGTTCGGAAGCCGCAAGTCTGCCGCGGGACCCCCGCCCCGTGCTCGTTCTGTGGACGCGGAACGCCGCCATCGCGGTGCGTACGGTCCGGAGAACGGGTCACGAGCCCTCGGCTTCGCGGCGGCGGTCGGCCAGGTCCACCACGTCGGCCAGCCGCCCCGCGCCCGCCTCCACCCCGCTCTCCGCCCGCGCCTCGTCCGCCTCGGCGCGCGCCTCCGCCTCGGCCTCGGCCCGCTGGCGGACGCCGGGGTGGAACATCGTGTAGAGGGCGACGACGAGCCCGGCGCCGACGAAGGGGATGGCCGCGTTGCCCTCGTTGGTGAAGGTGGGGAAGAGCACGATGCCCGAGAGGATGGCCGTCCACGCCCACAGGATCACGACCGACCGCCGGTGCCCGTGGCCCAGGCGCATGATGCGGTGGTGGAGGTGCTCCTTGTCGGGCGCCGACAGCCTGGTCCGGCGCACCGACCGGCGCAGGATGGCGAAGAGGGTGTCGAGGATGGGCACGCCCAGGACGAACAGCGGGATGAAGATGGGGGCGAAGAAGAAGTACGTCTGTCCGCTGAACTGGTCGGCGGTGCGTCCCCCCACGACCATCGTCGACGCGGCCATCAGCAGGCCGAGGAGCAGCGAGCCGGCGTCGCCCATGAACATCCGGGCCGGGTGGAAGTTGTGGGGCAGGAAGCCGAGGCAGACGCCGCACACGATCACGGCGACCAACGGGCCCACGTTGTCGCTGGGGAGCAGGCCGGCGCCGGACAGGCGGTCGCCGTAGACGAAGAAGGCGCCGGCGGCGATGGCGACGATGCCGGCGGCCAGGCCGTCGAGGCCGTCGATGAGGTTGACGGCGTTGGCGATGGCGACCACCCACAGCACCGTGAGCAGGGGCGCCAGGTCCGGGGAGATGGACACGATGTCGAGGAACGGGACCCGGAAGTAGAACATCGTGACGCCGAGGAAGGAGAGCACGGTCCCGGCCAGCACCTGGCCGGCCAGCTTGGCCGGGGCGGACACCTCGCGGAAGTCGTCGACGAGGCCGACCAGGAACATCACGGCCGCCGCCAGCACGACGCCGAGCGGCTCGGACGACTCGAAGGCGGCGTCGAAGCGGCCCAGGCGCGACGCCACGAACATCGCCAGCAGGACGGCGGCGAACATGGCGGCCCCGCCGGCGGTGGGCGTGGGGACGGCGTGGACGTGCCGCTCGTCGGGGAGGACGACCGCGCCCAGCCGCACCGACGCCCGGCGCACCCAGAAGCCGAACACCCAGGTGGCGAGGGCGGCGACCGCCAGCACCAGCCCGTACTCGGCCACCTCAGCGTTCTTCCACCCGGCCGGCGGGGAGTGGGCCCGGGTAGGGGGGGAACTTCGTGCAGAGGACGGCCACGTCTTCCCGCACGGCGGCGAGCTCGGCGGCGTCCGACCGCCCGCGCAGGGCCCGGCCGAGGAGGGCGGCGATGCGCTCCATCTCGGCCTCGGCCATGCCCGTGGTGGTGACGGCGGCGGTACCGATGCGCAGACCGCTGGTGACGAACGGCGAGCGGGGGTCGCCCGGGACCTGGTTCTTGTTGAGGGTGATGCCCGCCCGGTCCAGCACCTCCTGAGCCTGCTTGCCGGTGAGCTCCTCGTCGAAGGTGCGGAGGTCGACCAGCATGAGGTGGTTGTCGGTGCCGCCGGAGACGATGCGCAGGCCCTCGGCGGACAGCGCCCGGGCCAGGGCGCGGGCGTTGCGCACGATCTGAGCGGCGTACTCCCGGAACTCGGGCTGGGCCGCCTCCCGGAAGGCCACGGCCTTGGCGGCGATGACGTGCTCGAGCGGCCCACCCTGGAGACCGGGGAAGACGGCCTTGTCGATGGCCTTGGCGTGCTCGTCCCGGGAGAGGATGCAGCCGCCGCGGGGGCCGCGCAGCGTCTTGTGGGTGGTGAAGGTCACGACGTCGGCGAGGGGGACCGGGTCGGGGTGGACGCCGCCGGCGATGAGGCCGGCGACGTGGGCGGCGTCGAACAGCAGCAGGGCGCCCACCTCGTCGGCGATGGCCCGCAGGGGCGCCGGGTCGATCAGGCGCGGGTAGGCGGTGGCGCCGGCCACGATCATCCGGGGGCGGTGCTCGAGGGCCAGGTCCCGCATCTGGTCGAGGTCGAGGCGCTCGTCGCTCTCCGTCACCCCGTAGGACACGAACCGGTAGATGCGGCCGCTGAAGTTGACGGGCGAGCCGTGGGTGAGGTGGCCGCCCTGGTCCAGCCGCATGCCGAGGACGGTGTCGCCCGGCTGGAGCAGGGCCAGGTAGACGGCCATGTTGGCGTTGGCGCCCGAGTGGGGCTGCACGTTGGCGGCGTCGGCCCCGAAGAGGGACCGGGCCCGCTCGATGGCGAGCGACTCGGCCTCGTCGACGATGGCGTTGCCGCCGTAGTAGCGCCTCCCCGGGTAACCCTCGGCGTACTTGTTGGTGAGGACGGACCCGGTCGCCTCCAGCACGGCCGGCGAGGTGAAGTTCTCCGACGCGATGAGCTGGAGGGTGGTCGACTGGCGGACCAGCTCCCGTTCGAGGATGCCGAACAACTCCGCGTCCCGAGTTGTCATGCCTTCTCCCCGGCCGGGGCCCCATCGAAGTGCCGAGCGAGCCGCAGCGGAGCGGAGGCGACATCAGGCACCCCGGCCTCCTCGCCGAAGCGGGGCCCCAGCCCCGCCGGCGCCGTCATCCCTCCTGCTCGATCCTGGTGATCTGGTCGATGCGGGGCTGGTGGCGGCCGCCCTCGAACTCCGTGTCGAGCCACAGGCCGAGGATCTCGTCGGCCAGGCCCGTCCCCACGATGCGCCCACCGATGGCGAGGACGTTGGCGTCGTTGTGGAGCCGCGAGAGCCGCGCCGTGTAGAGGTCGTTGCACAGCGCGGCCCGCACCCCGTGGACCTTGTTGGCGGCGATCTGCTCCCCCTGGCCGCTGCCGCCCAGCACGATCCCCCGGTCGGCCTTGCCCTGGGCGACGGTGCGGCCGACGCCGGCGCAGATCGCCGGGTAGTCGACGGGCTCGTCGCTGTGGGTGCCCTGGTCGTCGACCTCGTGGCCCAGCTTCTCCAGCGTGGCGACGAGGTGCTGCTTCAGGTGGTAGCCGGCGTGGTCGGCGCCGATGGCGACTCTCATGGTCGATCCCTTCCTGTCCGTGTCGTGGCGTGCGCCCAGGCCAGGTCGACCAGCCGGGCGGTGAGGTCGTCGAGCTCGGCAGCCGTGCGCCGGTACACGGCGGCGGGGGCGCCGTAGGGGTCGGCCACGTCGTCGGCCGCGGAGGCGCCCAGCAGGTCGCCCGGCCGGCGGCCGGCGTGCACCTTGGCCAGCCACTCGTCGAGGTCCTGGCCCGCGCTGCGGGCGCCGACCGCCTCGCCCCGGCGGACCAGCTCCTTCAGCGTGAACGCGCGCGGCCAGACGTCGGGATCGACGGACACGGCGTGGCGCACGTGCTCGCGCGCCATCGCCAGCACCAGGTCGGCGGAGCGGCACATCGCCGCCCCCAGGATGCGGGCCCGGTGGCGCGAGGCGTCGATGCCGAGCGCGCGGAGGGCGGCGACGCCCTCGGGCGTGGCCGGCGAACCGTCCCAGAGCCGCCCCGCCGACGACACCCGCGCGTCGACGCCGAGGTCGGCCAGGCGGCGACGGAGGAGGGCCTCGACCATCGGGGAGCGGCAGATGTTGCCGGTGCAGAGGACCAGGACGTCGATGCCCGGAGTCTAGGTTGGCGACCCCTCGGCAGGCCCGATGGGGTCAGGCGCCGGCGGCGGCGGCCAGGACGTCCTCCCAGGGGACGCGGCCCTCCCGGAGCAGCTTGGGCGCCAGGCCGGTGCAGTCCACCACCGTCGAGGGCGAGCCCTCGCACGTGCCGCCGTCGAGGACCACCGCCACCGCCTCCCCGAAGGCGCCGGCCACCGCGGCGGCGGTGGTGAGCGTCGGTTCGCCGTGGTGGTTGGCGCTGGTGGTGGCGATGGGGCCGTGGGCCCGGCACAGGGCGATGGGGACGGGATGGGCGGGGCAGCGCAGCCCCACGGTGGCGTCGTCCGCTCCGAGGTCGGCGACCAGCTCGGGGTTGCGGGGCAGGACGACGGTCAGCGCGCCGGGCCAGAAGCGCTCCATCAGGCGCCGCGCCGTGCCCGGGACGGCGGTGGTGAGGGACAGTGCCTGCTCCTCGTCGGCGACGAGGACGGGGAGCTCCAGCTCGCGGGGGCGGCGCTTCAACCGGAACAGCCGGTCGGCCCCCCCGGTGGAGAAGGGGTCGGCGGCCAGCCCGTAGACCGTGTCCGTGGGGAGGCCGACCACCTGGCCGGCGGCGAGGGCCTTCACCGCCGCCTCGACCGCCTCGGGCGGCGGCGGGTCGCCGAACGCGGGGACGGTGCCCACCGGCTCAGACCCTAGCGACCAGGGCCCGGGGCCGGCCCGCCAGATCCGGTCGCACCTCGGCCTCCCCGAAGCCCGCGCCCAGGGCGAGGGCCACGACGGCCCGGTGCTGGTGGGGGGCCACCTCGACGACCAGGGCGCCGGGGCGGGACAGCCACCCGGGCGCCTCCGCCACGATGGCCTCGATCTGCTCCAGGCCGGTCGGCCCGGCGACCAGGGCCGAGCGCGGCTCCCATTGCGCCACCTCGGGCGGCAGGTCGTCCACCTCCCGCTCCGCCACGTACGGCGGGTTCGACACGACCAGGTCGACCTGTCCCCGCAGCAGGGGCGGGAGCGGCTGGAACCACGAGCCCTCGACGAGGCGCACCGCCGTGCCCGCCCGACCGAGCCCGGAGGCGTTGGCGCGGGCGACGGCCAGGGCGTCGGCGGACCGGTCGACGCCCCACACCTCCACGCCGGGCATCTCGCGGGCGACGGACAGGGCGATGGCGCCGGAGCCCGTGCCCAGGTCGACGGCCAGGGGCGACCGGGGGGCCAGCCGGCGCAGCTCGCCCAGGGCCGCCTCGACCACCGACTCCGTCTCCGGCCGGGGGATGAGGACCCGGGCGTCCACGTACAGGTCCAGCGACCGGAACGACCACGCCCCGAGCACGTACTGGAGGGGCTCGCCCGCCGCCCGCCGCTCCACCATCTGCTCGAAGTGGGCCGCCGGCCGCGCCGTCACCACGTCGTCCAGCCGCAGGTGGTGGTCGGCGCCCTCCCACCCCGACGCCCGCTCCACGATCCGGCGGGCGTCCGTCGCCGACCCCAGCCGCTCCCCCGCCTCGGCCAGGAGCATGCGCCACGTCACGCTCCCGTCGGGGAGCGTGGCGTGGTCGTCCTCCGCCCCGGCCGGGTCCCTCTCGGCGGCGCGGTCGCCCGGCGCGGTCACTCCCCGCGCAGCTGGCGGGCCCGCTCGTCCGCCATGAGGGCGTCGGTGAGGTCGTCCAGCTCGCCCATCAGCACCTTGTCGAGCTTGTAGAGCGTGAGCCCGATCCGGTGGTCGGTGACCCGGTTCTCCTTGAAGTTGTAGGTGCGGATCTTCTCCGACCGCCCGCCGCCGCCGACCTGGCTGCGCCGCTGCTCCGACTGCTCGGCCGCCTGCCGGTCCTGCTCGGCCTTCAGCAGCCGCGCCCGCAGCACCTGCATGGCCTTGGCCCGGTTCTGGATCTGGCTCTTCTCGTCCTGCATGGCGACGACGATCCCGGTGGGCAGGTGGGTGATGCGCACGGCGGAGTCGGTGGTGTTGACCGACTGGCCGCCGGGGCCGGTGGACCGGTACACGTCCACCTTGAGGTCGTTGGGGTCGACGGCGACGTCCACCTCCTCGGCCTCGGGCAGCACCGTCACCGTCGCCGACGACGTGTGCACCCGCCCCTGCGACTCGGTCACGGGGACCCGCTGGACGCGGTGCGGGCCGCCCTCGTGCTTCATCCGGCTCCAGACGCCCTCGCCCTTGAGCAGGAAGCTGACCTCGTTGAACCCGCCCTTGTCCGATGCGTCGGCGCCCAGGAGCTCGTGTCGCCAGCCCATGCGGTCGGCGTTGCGGACGTACATCTCGTAGAGGTCCTTGGCCCACAGGTTCGCCTCCTCGCCGCCCTCGGCGCCGCGGATCTCGACGATCACGTTCTTGTCGTCGTTGGGGTCCCGGGGGAGGAGGAGGACCTTGAGCTCCTCGTCCAGCCGCTCGATGGTGGCCTCCAGGCCGGCGATCTCGGCCAGGAGCAGGGCCCGGTCGTCGCCCGTCGCCTCGGCGAGCATCTCCCGCCCGGCGGCCTGGTTGTCGACGGCCTCCCGGTAACGGCGGTAGGCGTTGACGATGGGCTCCAGCTCCTTGAGCCTCCGGCCGGTGTCGCGCAGGGCGTGCTGGTCGGTGAGCACGGCGGGGTCGTTCATCCGCGCCGCGACCTGGGCGTACTCCTCCTCCAGGCCCTCCAGTCGCTCCAGCACCCGCCAAGGGTACCGGGCCGCCCGCCGCCTCCCCGTGCCGGTGCCGCGGCGGGCGACGGCGGGCGACGGGCCGGCGCCGGCGCTACAGCCGGCGCCAGTCCCCCGGCAGGGTCACCACCTCGGCGGGCTGCACCAGCCGGCCGGCCAGCCACCGGGTGACGGGGTGATCGTCCGCCTCGGGCACCACGAGCACCAGCCGGGCGTCGCGCCCGTCGGCCAGGCGGGCGTCGGCCGCGGCCGGGACGAGGTCGACGTCGATCCCCGTCGAGCACACGACGAGGAGAGGGCGGCCCTCCGGGTCGACGCCCGCCGCCGGGGCCGGAGCGGCCTGGCGCAGGTCGGCCCGCTCCACGGGGGAGGGGACCGGCTCGAGGTGGCGCGCCCCCACCAGCTCGGGGCGGCGGACCAGGATCGACCGCATCCACCGCTCGCCGGCCAGGCGGTTGACCTGGTGCTCGGGGGCGTCGGCGCGCCGCACCGCCAGGACGGCGGCCACCGCCCGGCGGAGCGCCTCGGCCGTCGGGCGGTCGGCGTGGACGAGGCGCTGCGCCTCCCGGTCGGCCTGCCCGACCCCCACCTCCAGCCGGGTGCCCGAGGCGTCGGCGACGACCCGGGCGACCTCCAGGCCGAGCACCTCGCCCCGCAGGACGCCCCGCTCGAACACCGGGTCGGCGCCGGCGTCGACCAGCACCGGCACGAACGCCGCCACCTCGGGCCCCGGATCGGGTTCGGCGGCCGGCGGGTCGGCGGGCGCCCGCTCCAGGGCCCGTCCCTCCACGCGCCACACCGCGGGCGCCGGCGCGAAGGCGCCGGCCCGGCGGGCCAGCACGCCCGTCGCCGCCTCGGCGATCACGTGGACCTCGTCGACGCCCGCCCGGCGGGCCCACGCCAGCGCGCCGCCGAGGGCGCGCTCGGGCCGCTCGTCGGCCAGGACCCAGCCCACCGCACCGGCGCGCGCCACGGCGCCGCCGGGGAAGGGACCGGGGTCGGGCTCGGGGCCCGGCCACCGGCCGGCCACCAGCGCCCGCAGCTTCAGCTGCAGGAGGTTCCGTCGCTGGGCGGTCTCCAGCAGAGGCGGGCTACTTCTTGCCGCGACGGCCGTAGCGGCGCTCGAACCGCTCGACCCGGCCGCCGGTGTCCACCAGCTTCTGCTTGCCGGTGTAGAAGGGATGGCACTCGTTGCACAGCTCGCTGCGCAGGTCGGGCTTGGTGGAGCGGGTGGTGAACGAGTTCCCGCAGGAGCACTTCACCGTCGTCTCGAGGTACTCGGGGTGGATGTCGGCCTTCACGGTGCCTCTTCTCGTGGGGTCTGCGGCGGACCGATGGTAGACGCCGACCGGCGGGGACGTGGTACTACACGGGGACGGTCGGCCCCTTGGCGATCTCGGCCAGGAACTCGTCGTTGCTCTTGGTCGCCTTGATCTTGTCCATCAACAACTCCAGGCCGGCCGCTCCGCTTCCCTCGGCGCCGAGGGCCTGGAGGACGCGGCGCAGCTTCCACACCTGCTGGAGCTGGGTGCGGTCGAAGAGCAATTCCTCGTGGCGGGTCGAGGAGCCGTTGACGTCGATGGCCGGGTAGATCCGGCGCTCCGCCATCCGGCGGTCGAGCCGCAGCTCCATGTTCCCGGTGCCCTTGAACTCCTCGAAGATCACCTCGTCCATCCGGGACCCGGTCTCGACCAGGGCGGTGGCGAGGATGGTGAGCGAGCCGCCCTCCTCGATGTTGCGGGCCGACCCGAAGAACCGCTTGGGGGGGTAGAGGGCGTTGGCGTCCACGCCCCCCGACAGGATCCGCCCCGACGCCGGCTGGGCCAGGTTGTAGGCCCGGGCCAGGCGGGTGATGCCGTCGAGGACGATCACCACGTCCCTGCCCAGCTCGACCAGGCGCCTGGCCCGGTCGAGGGCGAGCTCGGCCACCGCCGTGTGCTCCTCCGACGGCCGGTCGAAGGTGGACGCCACCACCTCGCCCTGCACGGAGCGCCGCATGTCGGTGACCTCCTCGGGGCGCTCGTCCACCAGCAGCACCATGAGGTGGACCTCGGGGTTGTTGGCCTCGATGGAGTGGGCGATCTGCTTGAGGATGGTGGTCTTGCCCGCCTTGGGCGGCGACACGATGAGGCCGCGCTGGCCCTTCCCGATGGGCGAGATCAGGTCGACGATGCGGGCGACCATGTTGCCGGGCTGGCCGGGGACCTCGAGGCGCAGCTTCTCGTCGGGGAACAGCGGGGTGAGCTCCTCGAACCGCGGCCGGGCGCGCGCCTCGTCGGGGGTGAGCCCGCTCACCGTGTCGATGCGGACGAGCGCCGGGTACTTCTCGCTCGACCCGGCCGGGCGGCTGGCCCCCTCGACGTGGTCGCCCTTGCGCAGGGCGAACCGGCGCACCTGGCTGATCGAGACGTACACGTCCCGGGCGCCGGCCAGGTACCCGCTGGTGCGGAGGAACCCGTAGCCCTGGTCGTTGAGGTCGAGCAGCCCGGCGACGGGGACCGGGTCACCGGAGAACGGCTGCTGCTCGGGCGCCGGCCCCGGGAGGTCGCGCTCGCCCACCTTGTCGTTGCGGTCACGGCCCCGGCGCCGCCGGCTGCGGCGGTTGGGGTCGTGGGCGGCGCCCGCCGGGCCCTGGCCGTGCTGGCCCTGCTGGTTCTGGCCCGGCTGCCCGGACCCGTTCCCGCGGTCGCGCGGTGCCTCGGCCGGCCGGCCGTGGCCGGGGCCGCCCTGCTGGCCGCCGAAGCCGGGATCGGACGGGTCGCGCCCGTTGCCTCCGTCGAGGCCGGGCCGGCCGCCGCCCGGCGGTGCCGGCGCCTCGGCGTCGGCGGGCGCCGGGCCGGCGTCGAGGGGACGGCCGTCGTCGCGGCCGTCGTCGGCTCGCACGGGGCCGGCCTGGGCCGGGGCCCCCGTCCCGGCGAGCCCGGGGTCGGGGCCCCGGTCGGGCTCATGGCGCGGAGGGGCGCCCCCGTCGACCCCGTCGACGGCGTCGACGGCCTCCCCGGCCTCACCGGCCGGTTGCGGCGCCTGGTTGTCTCCGTTGCCCGACGCCGGGGCGGCGGACCGGGCCGCGGCCGCCGCCCGGCCGCGCGACGAGCGCGTGCGCGGGGGGGCGTCACCCTCCTGCTCCACGCCGGTGGCGCGCAGGATCAGGCCGACGAGGGTCGCCTTGGCGGCCCGGGCCGAGGGCTTGAGGCCGAGGGCCTCGGCGATGGCGTGGAGCTCGTCTCGCTCCTTCGCTTCCAGGACCGAGCGCTCGAGCTGTTGCCCTTCGCTCATCGTGCACCTCGCTTGCTTTCCGCCGTGGGGGCCACGGGCTGCTGGGGGACGGCCTCGATCGCCTGGTTGAACACCAGCTCGATGACCCTCGTGAGGGTCACGTCGAGGTTGTCGGACGGGATGATGGCGACCCCGTGCTGCAGGGCCAGGGACTTCACGTACTTCTGCTGCTTGCGGATGTTGTCGAAGAACTCGAGGTAGCGGTCCGACGGGCGGCTGCGCACCTCGTGGGCCCGTACCAGGAGCTGGTTGCGGTGCAGGTCCTCGTCGTCGACGGTGACGACGACCTGGACGACCACCGCCCGGCCGGCCAGCCGGTCCTTGTCGAGGAACCCCGGCACCACGTGGGCACCCTCCACGATCAGGTCGGTGCCCTCGTCCACCGCCCGGGAGATGAGCGCCTCCACGCCCACCGCCACCGCCGACGCCTGCTCCCCGAAGCCGATCAGCACCGGGTCGGCGCTGCGGGGCAGGGGGTGGCGCACCAGGCTGGCGGCGTCGAACGACGAGGTGTGCAGCGTGGGCATGAGGCTCTCGCTGAACATGGCCCGCATGACCTCGCGGATGGCGTCGGTGGGGATCACCCGGGTGATGCCCAGCCGGTTGGCGAGCTGGGTGGCGATCGTGGACTTGCCTACGCCGGGTGCGCCGCCGATCAGGACGACCAGCGGCACGTCCAGCTGCATCACCCGCTGCCACTTGGCGAACGAGGCCGCGTAGCGCTCCCCCACCTCGGCGGCCAGCACCTCGAGCACCAGGTCGACCAGCTCGGCGCCGGCGACCGCCGTGGCGCCACCCGCCGCGCCGGCGGCGCCGGGGGCGCCCGTCCTGGCGTGGAGCCGCTTCTCGACCAGCTCGGCGACGTGGAACGCCCGCGCCGGGGAGAGCCCGGTGGCCATGATGCGCGACGCCATCAGGCCCTTGGAATAGGGAAGGCCGAAGTCGTGGCCGGCGGCCTTCTGGCGTTCAGCGGTCTTGGTCACGGGTGGGGTGTCGGTTCCGGCGCGGGGACGAAGGGGGCTCAGGAGGAGAACCGCTGCACGGCCAGGTCGGCGACCGCCAACCCCAGATCGTCGAAGGACGCATCCCCGCTGATCGTCTCCACCTGGTTGTCACAGAAGACCACGTCCATCCCCCTCTCGACGGCGAGCCTGACGGCGACGTCGACGGCTGCCGCCTTGAGCTCGACGACCAGCACGTCGGCCTCCCGAGACGACTCGAGGTCCGCCTCCAGCAGAGGGCGGTTGGCCAGGTTGTGGGAAGCGCCGACGACTCGGGCCCCGTGGCGTTGTTCGAGGTGTGCCGCCAGGTGGGCCCTGGCCGACGGAGAAGCGGTGGTTGCGTAGAACACGCGGCGTCCGGCGATTGGGGCGAGGGGGGTGGGCCGAAGGATCACACGAACGATCCGGGGTTGGGCCGACACCCCTTGCACCAGCCTCCCGACGTCACCCTCGAACGAGGCTCGGAGACTCGAAGCCGCAAGCGATGTTGCCGCAATGGTAACCACGATCAGGTCGGCGAGCAACACACGGTAGGCGCCGAGGTGGCCGGTGACCAGGTCCGGATCGGCGGCGAACGGCACCACCAGGACGGTCGAATCGGCGTGCGCGGGGGGGATGCACTGCCCGCTCCCCTCGAACTGCACGAGCGTCTCGGGCCGGGCATTGGCCAGCGCCACACCGGCCGCGAAGGTGTCGTCGGCGGGCGCCCCGGCCAGCCCGCCACCGCACCGGCGGGTGCCCACGGTGGCCACCCCGGACATCACGGCGTCCTCCAGGTGGTCGCTGGCGGCATGGCGGCCCGACTCCGCCATCGCCAGGAGCCCCCTCGGCGACAGGTCGAAGGTCCGGGGGTCGACCAGCTCGGGCTCGGGTGGCCCACCGCGCCCCATGGCGACGACGACGGGCGGCGTCCCCCGCCCGGCGAGCGCCCGGGCCAGGTGGGCGCTGACCGCCGTCTTGCCCGTCCGCTTCCCGGTGCCGATGACGGCGATGGACGGCTTGGTCGCCAGCCGGGGACGGGGCGGGGGGTCGAAGGCGAAGTCGGCGCCGGCATAGCGGGCGCCGGCGGCCAGCGCCCGGGCCGCCAGGCGCATCCGCGACCGGTTGTCGAGGACGGGCTCGTCGGACAGGTCGTACACCAGGTCGGGACCGAAGGCGGCGAGCGCCCGGCCGAGGGCGTCCTCGGCGCTCTCCCCGGTGACGACGGGAACGCCGAGGTCGATCGCCGAGCCGACCTTCTCGGTGCCCCCGAGCATCGCCGCGCCGACGATGGTGGCGCCCGGGTACCGGCGGCGGACGCGGCCGAGGGCGGCGACGACGACGGGCGGGTAGTGCTCGCCGTCCACCAGTGCGAGGACGCGGACGGGGGCGTCGCCCGCCGTCCCGTTGGTGTCGGAGACCGGAACGGGTCGAGCGTAGGGCCTGCCCGGCCCGAATTCAGGTTGCGGCCGCTCCCCGCTCTGGCACAGTCGTCGGGTGCACGCGGGCCGACCCGTCCTCGAGGCCGCCGGCCTGGTCAAGTCCTTCGGGACGACGCGCGCGGTCGACGGCGTCGACCTCACGGTCGCCGCCGGCGAACGGGTGGCCCTGCTGGGGCGCAACGGCGCCGGCAAGACGACCACCCTGCTGATGCTTCTGGGGGCGGTCACGCCCGACGCCGGATCGGTCTCGGTGCTGGGCCACCGCCTGCCCGCGGGGCGCAGCGCGGCGATGTCGGGCGTGGGCTTCGCCGCCGGCTACCTCCCGCTGCCGGACCACCTCCTGGTCCGTGAGGTGCTCGAGGTGTTCGCCCGGCTGTACGGCGTGGACGACGTGGGCGCCGCGGTGGTCCACGGGCTGGAGCGCTTCGGCGTCGACCACCTGGCCGGCCGGCTGGCGAGCGACCTGTCGTCCGGGCAGCGGACGCTGGTCGGCATCGTGAAGGCCACCCTCCACCGGCCCGCCCTGCTCGTGCTGGACGAGCCCACCGCGTCGCTCGACCCCGACGTCGCCCACCGGGTGCGGGAGGGCCTGGAGAGGGCGTGCGTGGAGGACGGCACGGCCCTGCTGGTCACCAGCCACAACATGACGGACGTGGAGCGGGTGTGCGACCGGGTCGTGTTCCTGGCCGCCGGCCGGGTCGTCGCCGACGGGACGCCGTCCGACGTCGCCGCGCGCTTCGGTCGCACCAGCCTCGAGGAGGTCTTCCTCCACCTCGCCGGGGAGGAATCGCCGTGAGCGGCACCGCCGCGACGGGGATCGACCGCCGGAGGGCGCTGGCCATCACCCGCCGCCACGCCCTCGTGCTGCGACGCGCCCCCCAGGCGTGGTTCGACGTGCTCATCTGGCCGGCCGTCGACACGGTCATCTGGGGGTCGATCGGGGTGTTCGTCGACCAGCAGGGCGGCGCGTCCCGGGCCGGCGCCGCGTACATGCTCTCGGGCATCCTGCTGATGCACGTGCTGTACCAGTCGAACGTCTCCGTCGCCACGGCGTTCCTCCAGGAGACGTGGTCACGGAACCTGATGAACCTGATGGTCACGCCCCTCCGGGAGGTCGAGTTCCTGGCCGGCGTGGGCCTGTACGCGCTCGGCAAGCTCACCTTGGGGCTCACCATGGTCGCCACCGCGGCGTGGGCGCTCTACTCGTTCGACATCACGTCGGCCGGGTGGGGCCTGGTACCGGTGGTCGCCGTCCTCATGGTCACCGGGCTCACCATCGCCCTGGTGGTCGTCGGCGTCGTGCTGCGGTTTGGGCACGGTGCGGAGATCGTGACGTGGGGCCTGCTGTTCGTCGTGGTCGCTCTCTCCGGCGCCTTCTACCCGCCCGAGGCGCTGCCCGGCGCACTCCGGCCCGTGTCCGCCCTGCTCCCGTCCACCCACGCCTTCACCGCCGCCCGCACCGTCCTCGACGGCGACCCGTTCCCGTGGGACCGCATCGCCGTGGCCGCCGCCGGCCTGGCCGTCGCCGTCCCCGCCGCCGTGGCCTTCCTGCTCTCCATGCTCCGCGTGTTCCGGTCCCGGGGCTACGTGACGCGCTACAGCTGACGTTTCGACCTCGTTCGTTCGCTTCGCTCACTCCACTCGGTCGAGTT
>DATLFN010000014.1 GCA_035540975.1 Acidimicrobiales bacterium | reverse complement strand
CAGGATGTCCACCGACTCGCCCATCTCGAGCATGTAGACGCCCCCGGCGTCCGCCAGCGCCGCCGCCTGGAGGACCAGCTGGACCGCCTCCTCGGTGCTCATGAAGAACCGCGTCATCCGCGGATCGGTGACCGTGACCGGGCCGCCGGCGGCGATCTGGCGGGCGAACGTGGGGATCACGCTTCCCCGGCTGCCGAGGACGTTGCCGAACCGGACGACGGTGTAGCGGGCGCCGGGCGGCGACATGGTGAGCACCACCTGCTCGCCGATGCGCTTCGACGCGCCCATGACGCTGGCGGGCCGGACGGCCTTGTCGGTGGAGATGAACACCAGGCGGTCGACGCCCGCCCGGCGCGCCGCCTGGACGACGTTCACCGTGCCGAAGACGTTGTTCTCGATCGCCTCGCGCGGGTGGTCCTCGAGCAGCGGCACGTGCTTGTGGGCGGCGGCGTGGAACACCAGCTCGGGCCGGTGGCGGTCGAACAGCTCGGCCACGCGCCGGGCGTCGCGGATGTCGGCGAGGACCTGGACGACCGGGCCTTCCAGTCCGCTGGCGACGTCGTGGAGGTGGGTCTCGTCGTGGTCCAGGAGGACGACGGCTGCCGGGTCGCAGGCGACGACCTGGCGGGCGATCTCGGCGCCGATGGAGCCGCCGCCGCCGGTGACGAGCACCCGGCGCCCCACCAGCAGGTCGCGGACGCTCCCCAGGTCGGTCGACACCTGCTGGCGGCCTAGGAGGTCCTCGATGCGCAGCTCGCGGGCGTCTCGCACCGAGACCCTCCCCCGGATCAGGTCCTTGACCCCGGGGAGCACCTTCAGCGGCAGGTCGGCCGCCTCGGCGGCGTCCGCCGCCCGGCGCACCAGCGCCGTGTCGGCCGACGCCACGGCGAGGAGGGCCTGGTGGAGCTCGAAGCGCTGCGCCACCTCGGGGAGCTCGTCGATCGAACCGACGACCGGGACGCCGAGGAGGGAGCGGTCCCGCTTGTGCGGGTCGTCGTCGAGTACCACCACCGGGGAGAGGCCGTCGGCACGGTTCCGCTGCATCTCGCGGACGACGCTGGCGGCCGAGTCCCCGGCGCCCAGCACGGCCACCCGCAGGCCGGACTGGTCTCGCCCCGACCGCTGGAAGGCGAACAGCCGCGACTGGAAGCGCAGGAACCCGACGAGGACGGTCGCCGCCGAACCACCGAGAGCCACCACCGACAGCGGCATGGTCTGCGGCCCGAGCAGCTGGGACGCCAGGAGCAGGGCGGTGGCGAGGCCGCCGGCGAGGAGAACGCCCCGCGCCTCCTCGACGCCGGCGTGGCGCCAGATCCGCCGGTACAGGCCGAGCATCCAGTTGCCGGCGAGGTGGATCGCCATGGCCAGGACCACGAACAACGGGAAGCGGTCCCAGAACTCGGGCGGGACGGCGCCGTCGAAGCGGAGGACGAGCATGGCGGCGTACGCGCCGGCGGTGACGAGGGCGTCGATGAGGACGAGGGTGATGTCGCTGCGGGCACGGATGGCCAGCCGGGCGGCCCGGAGCCCGAGCGACGGAGGGCGCCCCGCTGCCCCCTCCGGGGCGTCATGCCGGTCCCCCGTCACCGGCCGTCGCTCCCGGCGGCCGCGCCGACGCGCCACTCGACGAAGCCCTCCGACGCCAGCGCGACGACGACCCGGCGGAGGTCCTCCACGGCGTCGGCCCGGTCGACGTTGCACGCCAGGCACACGGCGCCGACCATCTCGGCCACTGTCGTCTCGCCGTCGCACAGCTCCCACACGGCGGCGGCCGTCTCGTTCATCTCGCACCGGTCGCCACCCTCGTCGGCCAGGACGAAACCGTGGCCTCGCCGGGCGAGGCGCAGGCTGGCGGCCCGCCGGGGCCGGGCCTCGAGGAAGCGGTCGACCTTCGTCACGACGCCCCCATGAAGCGCTCGATGAGCCCGAACTCGGCGGCGACGGCCGCCGCCTCGACCCGGGAGTGGACGCCCAGCTTGGAAAGGACGTTCTGGGCGTGGGTCCGGGCGGTGTGCGGGGAGATCACGAGGGCCCGGGCGATGGAGTGGTTGTCCATGCCCTCGACCATGAGGGCGAGGATCTCCCGCTCACGCCGGCTCAGCCGGGAGAACCGGTCCACCGCCCGATCCGCCTCGCGGCCCCGCTGGATCAGGCGGCGGAGGAGCAGCCCGAGCATCCCCGGAGGGATGCTCGCCTCGCCGGCGTGCAGCCGGCGGATGTCGGCGCTCAGGCCGGCGATCCCGCCGCTCCACTCCGAGTAACCGTCGCCGCCTGCCTCCACGGCGGCCAGGAGGCGCTCCTCGTCGGGGTGCTCACTGACCACCAGGACACGGGTGACGAGATCGGCGGACTTGATGAGGGCGCAGGCCTCCACACCACCGCCGGGCGGCAGCTGGGCGTCGAGGAGCACGACGTCGGGCCGCACCCGGTGGGCCTCGGCGACCGCCTCCTCGGTGTCGGCGGCCTCGGCGACCACGACGACCCCGTCCTCGGCGTCGAGCGCGACCCGCAGGGCGGTGCGGACGAGCGCACGGCCGTCGGCGACGAGGACCCGGGCCGCCCTCTCCCGGGTCGCCGCCGTTCCCCGGCCGTCGCCGTCCGGCCGGTCGGCGGCGGCGGCGGCGGAAGGCCCCGGGGCACCTCCCAGGCCGACCCGGCGGGCGAGGGCGGCGGCTTCGAGGCGGGAATGGACCTGGAGCTTGACCAGGAGGTTCTGCACGTGGGCCCGCAGCGTGTTGACGGACAGACCGAGCACGCGGGCCATCTCGGCCGGCGGGTGGCCGGCGACGAGCAGTCGGAGCACTTCAGTCTCGCGCTCGGTGAGCCGGGCGACGGCGGAGCCCTCGGGGTCGTCCTCCTCCGGCGCCCGGCGTCGAGGCACGCTGGTGGGCCGGAGGCGGCCGTGCTCGTGGATCCGGCGGAGCGACACGGCCAGGTCGTCGGCGTCGAGCGTCCCTCCCAGCGTCGCCACCGCGCCCTGGACGGGCCGGTGCCGTTCACCTCGGGCGCCGGCCCGGACCAGTTCGATCATCACCACGCCCGGCCATCGCCGCTGGATGCGTGGGCCGAGGTCAGGCGGGTTGTCGTGCCTGCCGGCGTCGACGAGGACGAGGTCCGGGCGCGACCCGGCGTCGGCCTCCCGCTCGATGTCCTCCACGGCGTCCCACGCCGCCTCGAACTCGCTCTGCGCTTCGAGCAGGCGGGTCAGCGACTCCCCCAGCAGCGGGCACGGGCTGACGACACGAACGCACAAAGTGCCCACTCCCATTCACCGCCCCCCAGATACTGCGATCCGCCGCGAATCGCGTCTTAGCAGTCAAGTCCTCGTCGCCAATCGCGGCAACCTGCAAAAGGCGTAGGCATCCTACGCAATTTGCATCAGACGCGGACGAGCGACCCGGGCAGGTCGCCGCCCGGGTCGCTCGTCGTCAGTTGTCGGGTTCAGCTCAGCAGCGGGGCGCCGCCACGCAGGTGCACCCGGGGGCACCGGCGCTCGCCTCGCCGGCGACGACGTCGATCCCGAGGCCCGGGACAACCACGTGGAGTGCGCGCACGGTGAGCCGTCCGTTGTTGCAGGTCTGCTCGTTCAGGGTGATGGTGGCGCCCGTGATGCTGATGACGCTCTGGCAGTTGGAGGTCAGAGTGACCGGATTGCCGTTGATGGTCAGCGCCACGATGGTGCTCGAGCCCTCGAGCCCGTTCGGGCCGCAGCGCACCTGGCCCCGCAGCACCGACGCGGTGATGAGGACGACGCCCCCCACGTTGACGCTGGCCGGCTGGCCGGGCGTGTTGGGGTTGGCGACGAGCTCACCGGTGGCGGTGCACTGGTCGCTGTTCGCCGACCCGCAGGCGACGCCGGCGGCGAGGACGTTCCCGACATTGGTCACCACTGCGCAGGTCTGGCTGGGACCGGTGGCGACGCCGAAGCTCACCGGGTTGACCAGCGGCAGGTTGACCCTGAGTCCCGTGGCGGCCGCCCGGCAGTCCGGGCAGCACTGGTACAGCGCGGTCTGCGCATGGGCGCTGCTCATGGAGAGGATCGTGGGGGCCGCCCAGGCGACGCCGCCCACCATGGCGCCCTTCTTGATGAAGTCTCTGCGGGTCTGCTCCGTGGTTTCCATGACCAACACCTCCGCCTCGTGGTTGTCGAGGCGACACTACGGAGCGGGGGGCCACGCCCGCCTCTGACGATCTGCGTATTTTTTCTGGTACGCACCGCTCGGTATCCTCCCCTCAGCGGGCCGCGAGGCGGCGGTACAGCTCCTCCAGGTGCCGCACAGTCGACACCACATCCAGGTCGTGGGCTCGCCGTAGGGCGGCAGCCGACATCGCCGCTCGCCGGCCGGTGTCGAGGACCAGCCGCTCGAGCGCGTCGGCGAGGAGGTCCGGCCGTCGCGGCGGCACGAGTATGCCCTCGACGCCGTCGGTGACCACGTCGGGGACGACGCCCACGGTGGTGGCGACGACGGGCAGGCCCATGGCGAGTGCCTCGAGCACCGCCAGCGGGCCGCCCTCGTGGCGTGAGGCGAGCACGAACAGGTCGCAGCCGGCCAGGAGGTGGACGGCGTCCTCCCGGTAGCCGAGGAAGCGGAACCGGTCCCCGAGCCCGAGTGCGGCGTGCAGCCGTCGCAGCTCCTCCTCCATCGGGCCCTGACCGACGGCCAGGAACCGGACGGGGAGGCCGTCGCCGAGCAGCCGGCGGGCCGCCTCGAGCAGGTCGGGGTAGCCCTTCTGGGCCCGCAGGTTCGCCACCGTGCCGACCACCACGTCGTCCTCGGCGACGCCGAGCTCGCGGCGGACCTCGCCCCGCAGCGACCGGTGCACACGCACCGATTCGAGCGGGATGCCGTGCAGCACCACGTCGACGCGGTTCCGCACCGCCGATGCCATCGACTGCCGCACCCGCTCGGAGACCGCCACGTGGGCGTCGTCGAGGCGGGTGGTCAGCGCGTTCAGCGCCCGTGTCGGGACCGGGTAGTCGCTCCAGACGTTGTGCTCGGTCGAGACCATCAGCGGGCGGCGGCCGGGCGACAACGACCGCACGACCATGCGCCCGACGCCGGCCACGTAGGGCGAGTGGAAGTGCACGACGTCGAAACGGCGGGCGTCGAGCAGGCGGCGCAGCCTGAGCGCCCACCGGGGATCGAGCTCGCTGCGGGCGCCGAGGCGGTGGACAGCCACGCCGGTGGCGCCGAGCTGGTCGTGGAGCGTGCCGGCCCAAGCGAGGACATAGGCGGCCTCGCAGTCGAAGCTCGCGCCGTCACGGGCGGCCGCCATCCAGCACAGGAGCCGCTCGATCCCGCCGACCTCGAGCCCCTTGGTGACCCACAGGACCCGGAGCCGGCGACGGCGCCCGTGGTCGTCTCCCGACGGCGTGCCTGCTGCTCCGGGTGCGCTCACGATCCCGGCGCCCTATGTCGCCGCCTACCGGGCCCGCCGCCGGCACGCACCGGGTGCTCAGGAGGTCGCCGCGGACGGAGCCGCCATGGCGCCCCGCCCTCGACTCGACGCCGGGCCGGAAATACCGACGCAGGTCACCGACGACGACCCGTCGCCGCCCTGCGGTCGTCGGCGCGCACGGCCAGCCCGTCGGGACGTGCGCCCGCTGGCGTCGCCCGTGCCGCCGGGAGCAACATGGCGCCCATGGTAACGGCCGCCCCGCTCCCGCCCGTCGCACGACGCCCGCAGTTCGGGCCTCGGAGGCGGCCGCCCGCACCCGCCACGAACCTCACCGCGTGGAAGGCGGACGGCGACGCGGGGTGAACCTCCCTGCTCGGCTCCTGGAGCGTCTCCGGTGCCCGGCGTGCGGGCAGCGTGTCGTCCCGGGCGACGTCGACATGCGGTGCCCGGACGGGCACCGCATGTCGACGCGCCCTGGCTATCTGGACGCCTCGTCGCCGGCAACCGATCCCGACGTGGCACGGACGTTGGCGAGCTTCGGGTACGAGTGGACGAGGTTCGATGCGGTCCATCCCGAGGACGAGCAGTTCTGGGAGGTCTACTTCCGAGACGTCCCCCTCGACCGCCTACATGGACGCGTCGCCCTCGACGCCGGCTGCGGCAAGGGCCGCTTCACCTACTTCACCGCTCGGCACGTGGACGCGATCGCGGCGGTGGACGGCTCCGCGGCCGTCGAGGCAGCAGTCAACAACCTCTCGGCGAGCGCCAACGCGCTGGTCGTCAAGTCGGATGTCCGGTCCATGCCGTTCGACGACCGCTCCTTCGGCTTCATCTCCTGCCTCGGGGTGCTCCATCACCTCCCCGATCCCGAGGACGGGTTCGCCGAGCTGGTGCGGCTCCTCGAGCCGGACGGGTTCCTGCTGATCTACGTCTACAGCCGGGCCACGACGAGGGGGCTGCGAGCCGTCGGCCTCGCTGCGGCACGAGCGCTGCGCAGGCTGACCGTGCGCGTCCCGCACCCGGCGCTGCGATCCGCCAGCGCCGTGGTCGCCGCCATCCTGTGGGTGACGCTCGTGTTGCCGGGGCGTGCCGTTCCCGGGCTCACGCGGGCGTCGCACCTCCCGCTGGCGGCCTACCGCTCGAAGCCGTTCCGCAGTCTCTGGCTCGACACCTTCGACCGGCTGAGCGCCCCGCTCGAGGCCCGCTACCTCTGGGAGGACATCGCCCGATGGTTCTCGAGCGCCGGTCTGGAGGTGCTCAACGCCCGTGATGAGGCGGGATGGTTCGTCGTCGCTCACCGCCCCGCGGATGTGCCGCCGGACGCGCCTCTGGGAGGCTGACCGCGGCTGGCTGCGGCTTCGGAGACCACCGCCGCCAGCCGGTCGGCGACGATGGACACGTGGTAGCGCCGCACGGCGTGCTCGCGGCCCGCGGCGCCCAACCGGGCCCGCAGTCCCGGGTCCGCCAGGAGTCGCTCGAGCGCATCCTGCCACTCCTGCGGTGACGTCGCCGTCAGGTGCGTCACCTCCGCCTCGCCGACCTCGACGGCGGCGCCGACGGGGCTGGCGACGAACGGGACGCCGACCGCCATGTACTGGACCGACTTCAACGCCGACTTTCCGGCCGTCCAAGGCGTATCGGCCATCGGGTACAGGCCGACGTCCAGCTGCTGGAACTCTGCGACCTCACCGCCGAGCGTCCACGGGACGCAATCGACGTGGAGCTCGCCGACGGTGAACGAGTCCCGGCCCGAGCCGATCACGCGGAGATGGAACGGCCGGCGGAGCGCCACCTGCGCGAGCGCCGGCAGGAGCGCCTCCAACCAGGGAAAGGTGGAGTGGGACCCGACCCAACCCACGACCGGCATGCGATGGAGCCGATCATCGGTTCGCGGGCGGAACCGATCGGTGTCGACGACGGTGGGAATGATCGCCGTACGTGCTCCGAGGGAGCGGGCATAGTCGGCCAGTACCGTGCCTCCGCACGTCACCACGGCGGCGCGGCGAATGAGGGTGTCGGCCTTGCCGGGCGACCTCAGCAACCGGGCGACGCGGCCATAGATGGGGCTCGTGTGGCCGATGTAAGTGGCATCATCGAGGTCGAGGACGAGTGGGACGCGCCCGATCGCTCGGGCAGCGAGCTCGACCACCGGTGGGCCGACCAACGCCGCCTCGCGCTGGACGAGCAGCACATCGGTCGACCGGGCACGCCACGGCACCGTGCACAACCGGGCGGTGCCCCGGAGCAGGCCCCGGGTAGTCGACGGCCAGGCCGACCGGTCGTAGAGAGTGGCGAACGTGGCGTCGTCGAGGAAGGTCACCACCTCGAGCTGGACCCCTCGGGCGGCGAGCGGCTCGATGAGCTGGACCAGCCGGTACCGGGTCGCGGCCGCCGTCAGCGGGTACGCGGCAACCCCTAGGACTCTCAGCACCGTCCCGGCTCCGACCTCGCGGCGGCGCCCCTCTCGCGGCGCCGTCGACCCGTACACTCCGCGCCATGGCCGGTCCTTCGCGACCGACAGGCGGTCGGCTCGTCCTGTTGTGCACAGACTGTGACGCCAGCCGGATCGTCTACCACCGCCTGGGCTCGCACTTCCCGGACGTGGTGGTGGTCGTCGAGGACCCCGTTCCCCGGACAAGGCTCCTGTGGCGCCGGCTCCGACGGCTCGGCGCCGCCACGGTGCTCGGGCAGGCGCTGTTCCTGGCGCTCGTCGTGCCGGTGCTCCGGCGGACCGGGCGGGCGCGGATCGAGGAGATCAAGCGGGAGTTCTCCCTGGACGACGGACCGTTTCATGCGGTCCACCGGGTGCCGTCGGTCAACGACCAATCGGCCCGAGCCGTCGTCGAGCGCCTTCAGCCAGCGGTCGTCGTCGTCTGCGGGACTCGGATCATCTCGGCGGAGACGTTGCGAACGTTCACCGCACCGGTGGTCAACTATCACGCCGGCATCACGCCGGCGTACCGGGGGGTGCACGGCGGGTACTGGGCGCTGGCCGAGGGGCGCCCGGACCTCGCCGGCTCCACCGTGCACCTCGTCGACGCCGGGATCGACACGGGCGGCATCCTCGCGCAGCGAACGATCGCGGTGACGCCGCGCGACTCCTTCGCCACGTACCCCTACCTGCACGTGGCGGCCGCCCTGCCGGCCATCGTCTCGGTCGCCGGGCGCGCCCTGGCGGGCGAGCCCCTCGCCGTGCAGGCGCCGGTCGCCGACCTGCCGTCGAAGCTGCGGAGCCACCCGACCGCCTGGACGTGGGCACGCCACGCGCTCCGTGGCGTGCGGTGAACGCCGCGGACGAGAAGGGTGCGCGGCTACGAGAGCCGGTTCCCGGACTGGGTCACATTCGTGGTCCTGGCGTCCTGCTTCACCGCCTCGGCGGCGCCGAGGAAGGCGTTGTCGACCACCGACACGTTGTGCGAGTTCACCAGCCCCACCCCGGCCAGCGTGCCGCAGTCGCCGTTCGTGAACCTGATCGTGTTCCCGGAAACGACGATCTCCTTGACGCCGATGAAGTCGAGCCCGTCACCGTAGGCGAGCATCTGGTTGTCGCGGACGGTGTAGCCGGTCCGAAACAGATCGTCATGCGTCTCGACGTAGACCGGCGGGCGGCACGTCACGAGGGGACCGTTCATCACGTTCCGCTCGACGGTGATCCGCCCGACGTTGGGATCGTACCCGGACCCCACATTCGCCACCATGGAGAATCGCAGGGCGCCGAACGTGTTGTCGAGGATCCGGATGTCGAGCCCCTTCTCCGTCGGGTCGTTCAGCTCGACGTCCACGCCGTTCATGTTGCTGTCGCCGATATAGTTGCGCTGGATGAGCGCTCCCTCGACGTGGCTCAGCGCGATCGCCTGACGGCCGCTGCGCTCGAACCTGGAGTTGACGACGGTGACGTTGCGGGCGGGCGGCGACTGGAACACCCCGAGGCGCTCGTCGTACTGGACGCCAAGCAGGTCGCCGTAGGTGTCGGAGGCGGCGACGCCGTCCAGCGTGATCCCCTGGACGGCGTCGATGGAGTAACCGTGCTGCCACTCGAGGGGCGGGTAGTACGCCGTGCCCGTGATCCCCGCCGCCGGGTTCGACCCCTGCACCACCATGTTCCGAACCGTGAGATCGGCGCCTGACTCGAAGCGCCAGTTGGCGCGGTGACTGTGGCCGACGGTAACCGCACGGAACGTCGAGCCTCTGCCGTCGATGACGAGGCCGTCCCGGTCGCGCACGAGGATCGTGTCGTCCTGGGCGTAGCAGCCGCCGACCGCGAACTGCAGCGTCGCGTTGTCGGGAACCGAACGCATCCACGTCATGATCTCCCCCTCGACGGGGCGCGAGCAGTCGGCCGGGATGGACGAGGGGACGGTGTGGACCTCCCCCGACGGCGGCATCGTCGTGGTCGTGGTGGTCGTGGTCGTGGTTGTGGTCGTGGTGGTAGTCGTGGCCGGGGTGGACGTCGTGGTGGTCGCCGTGTCGGGATACGAGACGCTCAGGCTGAACTTCGGCGATCCGGGCCAGGTGCCGTTGCCACGCACCCGCAGCTGTTGGGTTCCCCCTGCCACCGGTGCCTGCACCACCAGCGGGCTGGTGGAGGAGGTCTGCTCCGCCAGAACGGCCCCCGAGGCGTCGAGCACGGTGAGGGTGACGCTCGGGAGCCGTGAGAACGTCAGCGTGGCGTCGAGCGTTCCGGCGCCCGTGACGAGGGTGAACGTCTGTGTCGGGCTGGCGGTGCTGAGCCGCCCGCTGAAGACGGTCGTCCCAGCGGCGGCGGTATCGGCGCCGGCGAGGCCCGCCGCGACCGTCGCCAGGAGGACCGGCAGGCTCCAGCGCAGCCGTCTCCGGCGCGGGCATGGGGACGTCTGAGGTCCGGACGTGGCGTGGTTCCCGCGGCCCATTGAGACCTCCCTGTATCCGGACAGCACGGTCGGTCCCTGCCAGTGTGTCTCACCGTGGACGCAAACGGAAAAGACCGCGAACCGTTTTTCGGGCATGCAAGGGCGGATATTGGACGAGAAACCCGACTTCTCGGACGATCCGCCGGGCAGTCGCGTCCCAGGTCAGCCGGCGGACTGCGTCGCGGGCTGCGACGCTCAGCGCGTCGTGTTGTCTCCACGCCGCCACCGTGGCGTCAGCCATGGCCGACGCCGACGGCGCCGAGGGTAGGCCGCCGCTGCCGACGAGTCCGCCGAGCGGTCCGTCCGCCGCGAAGACGACGGGGGCACCGAGGCGGAGGGCTTCGCCGGCGGCCAGGCCGAAGCCCTCGTACCGGCTCGGGGCGAGCACCACGCGGGCACGGCTGAGCACCTCGGCGATCTCCTCGTCGGCAGGAACCTCGAGGACGCGGATCCTCGGGCCCATGCGGAGGTGGGGCGCGGCGCCCAGCACCACGCCCTCGGCGTCGAGCCGCGCCACCGCCTCGGCGGCCGCCCGGACACCGAGCTCGACCCGCTTGTGCGGGGCCCGCCCGCCGAGCACGACGACCAGGCGGCGTTCGGCGGGCGGCGGCGCAAGGTGGTCGAGGTGGTCGGTCCCCTCCCCTATGACCGCGATCCTTCGCTCGCCGACGAAGGACGCGACCTCGTCACGCACGTGTTCCGTCGGGACGAGCACGAGGTCCCATGTCCGGAGGACCGCTCGCTCCAGGTGGGCGGCAAGCGACCCGCTCCGGGCCCCTGCCCGCCGTCGCAGGTCGTGGACCACGCCGACCATGGGCACGCCGAGCAGGCGCGGTGGCCAGTGGAACGTGCTGACGACGGCGTCGAAGTGCTGGCGGCGGTGGTCACGACCGAGGTCGCGCACACCGGTGACGAGCGCTGCCAGCCGCGACGCCCCCGGAGCGGGATGGAGCCGGTAGGCCGACACCTCGGCGATCGATGCGAGCGCCGGCTCGAGGCAGGCGCCGAACCTCTGCACACCACCCCAGCCCTCGATCTGCGCGGGGAGGATCAACGCCAACCTCATGGGGACGCCCACGCGCGGCGATGCCAGCGGTCGACCGACACGACGCCGACCACGAGCGGCACCACCGACGCCACGACGAGCAGCCCCGACTTGACGGCGGAGTCCGTCGCCCACCCGGAGGCCACGGCGCAGGCGCCACCCGCGACGACGGCAGCGATCACCGCGTGGCCGGCCAGGGCGGCGCGGGTTGGCCGCGCGGCCACGAGCATGGCGACGTTGACCCCGCCCACGGCGAGGAGGAGCGCTACGCCGGCGCCGACGAGCGACGCCCGCCACACGAGGAGAGGGCTCAGGACGGCAACGGCGGCGAGGGCCGCTGACGCGGCACGGGCGACGACGGGGGCGGCTCCCCCGCTCTGCAGCACTCGGTCCGGTAGGCCGCACGCGCTGTTGAGCCCGTACGCGGCGGCCAGGACCGCGAACGCCGTCACGGGAAATCGCAGGTCGGGATAGGCGAGCCTCCAGCCGACCCACGCCAGATGCATCCCCGCGACGACGGGCAGCGTTGCGGCCACGGCGATGGTGAGATTGAGCCGCGAGATCTCGGACCGGCGTGCCGGCGTCCGCTGGAGGCGAGCGAAGGCCGGCAGCGCGAACGTGCCGAGGAGAGGCCCGACGAGCCCGACGAGGTCGAGGATCCGCACCATCGCCCCGTAGCGGCCGACGGTGGCCGGGCCACTGAGCGCCCGGAGCACCACGATGTTCGTCAGCCCGAGAAGCGGCCATATCGCCTGTGACAACAGGAAGGGGCCGGCCGTCCGGACGAGGTCCCGCAGCGTCGTTGCCGTCGGCGGCCCGGCGGCTCCTCGGGGCGACCGCCGGAGGAGGAGGAGCGCGGCCGGTTGCGCCGCGTAGGCGAGGACGTACGGTCCCCAGCGGCTCACGCCTGCGGAGGCGAGGGAGCCGACCACCGCCAGCGTGGCCAGGGCGCCGCCCGCCTGCAGGAGGGCCAGCTGCCAGGCGTCGCCCCCCACCCGAGCAAGCGCCGTCCTCCCTGCCGTCGCCGCCGATGCCGACACGAACAGCGCCCCTCCGAGCGCCGCCACCAGGCCGTCGCCATCACCGCCGCTGGCGGCCCAGGCCAGCCCGACGGCGACGCCGGAAACGAGCGCGACCGCTGCGGTGACCCTGCCGAACCGCGGCAGATCGCCTCCGGCGGTCACCGCGGCGTCGCTCAACGCCGTCCCGACGACGCCCCCGACGACGCTGACGAACCCCGATGCCGTCACCACCTCGCCGAACCCGGCGGGCCCGAGGCGGCGGGTCAGTACGACGAAGGTGACGGCCCCGAACAGGGTCTGCGCGGCGCGAGCGGCGAGGAGCAGGCCGCTGTCGTGCAGCAGGGTCGCACTTCCGCCCTGGGATGCAGGCACGCCCATCGGTGGCGTCACCGGACGGCGGGGGAACCGGCGGGCGCGGGTGCACCTACCGCTCGCAGATGTCCCCTCAAGGGCGCCGACGAAGCGGTCGACACAGTCCTCAGTTCACTGAATCCAGCACTCCTGGACCGGTCACCGCCGCACTCAGGCCGGCGCGGGCGGCACGACGCCGGCCGTTGGCCGGCCGTCTCGCAACGCACTCCGCGGTGAACCCGTCCGGCCGTCCCCGAGGAGCCCTTCGTCCCATGTCTCGATCCCTGCGCGTCTCGGCCACCACCTGGGCCGCCGTGGTCAGCTTCCTCCTCGTCGTCGTCGCAGCCTTTCCCGACGTCGCAGCCGCCCGTCCACGGAAGCCACGGCCCGTGACCACGACGACCACGACGGCCACCACGACGACCACTGCGCCCGCGACCACGACGACGACCCTAGCCCCCACCACCACGACGACCACGACGGCGCCTCCGCCCCCGGCACCGCCGTTCGTGACCCGCATCAACACCGGCGGAGCTTCGCAGTACACCGACCCGGCGGGTCACACCTGGTCACCCGACCATGGCTACGTGGGCGGAGCGCCGGCGTCGCCGACTCCGGCGCCCATCTCCGGGACGGACGCCGGCCCGCTCTACCAGAAGCACCGCTGGGCCATGAGCAGCTACAGCGTGGCCGTCCCGTGTGCCGGGACCTACCGGGTGACGCTCCACTTCGCCGAGACGTACTGGTACGCGGCGGGGCAGCGGGTGTTCAGCGTGACGGCCGAGTGGCAGACGAAGCTCGCCAACCTCGACATCGCGGCAGCGGTGGGCAAGGAGACGGCCCTCGCCCGCAGCTTCGACGTGGCCGTGAACGACGGCAGCCTGATCCTCGGCTTCGTCAAGAAGGTCGACCAGCCCATGGTGTCGGGCATCGAGGTCGCGAGGGTCGGGGACTGCGCCTCCGCGCCTTCTCCAGCCCCCGTCCCGGTGACGTACGACGCGCCCGCCACGATCGCCGCTGACTGCTCCCGGCCGGTGGACGCCGAGATCCGCGCCTGGCTGGCCAGCGTTCCCGACAACGCGGTCGCCCGGTTCGCGGCCGGCGGATGCTACGGCCAGGACGCCACCATCGTGCTGAGCGACCGCACGGAGCTCACGGTCGACGGAAACGGCGCCACCTTCAAGGCGGTGACGCAGGGCGATATCGGCCGGCGGAACTGGCGCATCCAAGGCGGCAGCCGGATCACGCTCAAGAACATGACCGTTCGCGGTGTCAACCCCAAGGCCGGGATCTTCGAGGGGTCCTACGACGGGGCGTACGAGTATCAGCACGGGTACTCGATCGAGGGCACCCAGGGCGCAGTGCTCGAGAACGTCAAGGCCTACGACGTCTACGGTGACTTCGTGGCCGTGCACCACGACGAGCGGTTCAACCCCTACACGACCGACCCGGCTCGGGACATCACCATCCGCAACGCGCACTTCGCCCGCAGCGGCCGCCAAGGGGTGTCGCCGACCAACGTGGAAGGGTTGCTCCTCGAGTCCTCGTACCTCGGCGACGTGAACATGAACGCGGTCGACATCGAGCTGGACTTCGACGAGGCGAAGGGCAAGGACATCCGGATCGTGGGCAACACCTTCGGGCCGGTCCGCTTCTCGGTGCTGGCCAACGTGGGCGCTGGGGTCGATCCCAACGTGGGCCCGATATCGCTGGACGCCAACACGATGGTGGGCCCCCTGGTGAGCTGCCGGCCCCCCGTCCACGCCGAGACCGCCGCGGCCGGTCGCTACCGCTCGGGCTACGTGATCACGAACAACCGGTTCATGACGCTCGGCAACGCCTTCGACTTCATCCGCTCCAAGAGCGTCGAGGTGTCGGGCAACACGGTCAGCTTCGTCTTCGGCGGCTGCGGCACCAGCTCGGGCGTCGGGCTGGTGGACTCGCACGGCGTCTCGGTGACCGGCAACTCGTTCGACGGTGCCGAACGGGCGATCACCCAGGACAGCCTCAGCACCGGCGTCACGACGGCGAACAACACGCCTTGAGCGGCCGCCTGGTCACGCTTGCCGTAGGGCGCCGTAAGGTACCGAAGCGGCCATTGCCGTAAAGGTGGCGAACCGGTACTGTCCGCCCCGACGGGCCGGCGACGGCTCCTGGATCCGGATCCGAGCGAGGGGACGGTCTCGTGGTGACGACGAACATCCCCGCCCGGCGAGCGCGTCGCCGCCGCGCAACCGCGGCACGCCGCCACACCGTTCTGGTGCTCGTCCTCCTCCTGTCGGCTGTCGGGCTCGTCCTGCCCAGAGGGCGGTCCCTCGCGACCGACGCGGCGTTCTCCGTCCGGGTCAGCGCGGGAGGGAACGCCTACACCGACTCGGCGGGGCGGATTTGGTCGGCCGATACCGGCTTCGTCGGCGGCGCCCCCTCGGCGCCGGTGCCCGTTCCGGTGGCCGGCACGGACGACGACGACCTGTACACGAAGCACCGCTGGGCGATGTCCGGCTACGACGTGCCCGTGCCGTGCCCGGCCAGGTACCGCGTCGACCTGCACTTCGCCGAGGTGTACTGGTACGCGCCCGGCCAGCGCGTGTTCAATGTGTCGGCCGAGGGCACGGAGCGCATCTCCCGCCTCGACGTGCTCGCCGTCGCCGGCAGGCACGCCGCCCTGGTGCGCAGCTTTGACGCCGACGTCCCCGACGGTGCCGTGAGCCTCGAGTTCACCAAGGTGGTCGAGAACCCGATGGTGTCGGGCATCGAGGTCTCCCAGGTCTCGCGGTGCACCGGCGTCGCCACGCCTATTCCCCCGTCGCCCGTCTATGAGGTGCCCAGCTCGATCGCAGCTGACTGCTCGCGCCCCGTCGACGCCGAGATCATGGACTGGCTCGCCCGGGTCCCGAACCACGCCGTCGCGCGGTTCGCGCCGGGCGGCTGCTATGGGGTGGACGGCTCCATCGTGCTGGCGGACCGGACGAACCTCACCGTCGACGGCAACGGCGCCACGTTCGCGGCGCTGACCAAGGGGAGCAGCACTCGGCGGAACTGGCGGCTCCAGGGCGGCAAGAGCGTCACGCTCCGGAACATGACCGCCCGCGGCGCGAACCCCACCGCCGGCATCGTGGAAGGCGCGTACGACCCGTCCTACGAGTTCCAGCACGCGTACTCGATCGAGGGGACGCAGGGCGCCACGCTCGACGGCGTCGGCGCTCACGACGTCCACGGCGACTTCGTGGCGATCCACCACGACGAGCGCTACGACCCGACGACGACGGCACCGGCGCGCAACGTGACGATCCGCAACGCCCGGTTCGAACGCAACGGCCGCCAGGGGATCTCCCCCACGAACGTCGAAGGACTGCTCGTGGAGGGGTCCTATCTCGGCGAGGTGAACATGAATGCCGTCGACATCGAGCCCGACTTCCTGGAGGCTCGGGCGACCGGCATCCGCCTGGAGAACAACACGTTCGGGCGAATCCGTTTCTCGGTGCTGGCCAACGCCGGCGGCGGCGCCGCCGTCAACGTGGGAGAGATCACCATCACGGGGAACACCATGGTCGGCCCGCTGGTGAGCTGCAGGCCGCCGGTGTTCGTCGAGACACCGGACGGCGGGCTCCGCGCGGGGTACACCATCACCGGCAACCGCCTCCTCTCCTTCGGCGACGCCGTCGAACTGCGGGGGGTCGCCGGTGCCGAGGTGGCGGGAAACACCGTCACGTTCACCGACGCGGGCTGCGGGACGCGCGCCGGTGTACGTCTGGCCAACGCCCATGTGGTTTCCGTGACCGGCAACGCCTTCTCGGGCGCCACGGAGGCCGTGGTGAATGACCACCTGAGCACCGCCGTCACGGCGTCGGCAAACACGCTTTGAGGGAACGGGCCCACCCCAGCCCATTCAGCCGACCGGCGGGGTAGCAAGCGTCCTCACACTGAGGCGCCCAGCGTCAGCGGTTGGGCAAGACCGGGATGCATCGGTGGCCGGGGTGCGCCTCGCCAGGGACTCGACTCACCGTCCACTCCCACTCCCACGTCGCCTCCCACGACGCCACAGGGCTACCTGCGCCGGGGATGACCCCTGGACGAACCCCCACCGCCGCGACCGCGTTGCTCCCACAGCTTGGACCCGATGAGGTAGCGGTACATTCCGTGCAGAATGCAGTAGTGCAGCCCTTCGGGGCCGTCGCGAAAGCCCCGCATCTTCACGTAGCGCGCGAGGAACTCACGAACCCCGGCCCGGACCGCGGCCCGTACGGTGGGCCTGCCACCCCGGCCGCCTTGGCCCGCCTCGATCGTGGAGTAGAGGTTCAGCTTCTCCACGAACTGGGTGGTCGACCGGAAGTTGTGGTGCTGGATGGCGCACCGTGGGTCGGCCGGGAGCCATCGTGCCGGGCCACCCACCCCGAGCGGCTCGTGCAGGACCGGGCTGAAGACCGCCGCCTCGGGACGCAGGAAACGCATCTGGTAGTCCGGCCAGGTGCTGGAGTGCAGCAACGGCGTACCGAGCACGTGGTTGAGGCGCGGGAGCCACACACCCGCCACCCCTTCCCGGTGCCATGACTCCGCCTCGGTCCTCAGGCGATCCACCAACGGTTCGGGGATCTCCTCGTCGGTGTCCACCACCAGGACCCACTGGGCTTCCACCGCGGTCAGCGCCACCGCCCTTGCGTCGTCGAACCCCGTCCCGAGCGGCCGTGGCGCGTGGTGGACCACGGCGTCGCCGGCCGCGTCGACGGTGGCCTCGACCTCCGGCCCCGTCTCGACGACGTGACGCTCGTCAGCCCATTCCAGTGACGCCAGCAGCCGCCTCAACTGACCGACCTCGCCGCGCATGACGGTGACCGTGGCGATTCTCATGCCTGCCGCTCTGTCGCCACGGCGCCCTGGGTGCCGAGCGAGCCTTCCGTCGGTGCCCGCAGGGCGCGGCTGAGGCCCGCCAGGACGCCGGTGGCGACCACCAACTCGGCGCCCACGATGGCGAGGGCGGCCGGCACGGTGAGCCGGAGGCCGGCGACGCGGGACGCCACGAAGACGAGCGCCAGGTGGACCGCCATGACCCCGAGTGGAACGAGCGGTGACCTCGATCTGCGCCAGCCGTCAACCCGAGCGGCCAGACCGACGAGGGGCTCGACGGCGAACAACCCCACGCACGCAAGACCCCCGACGATCGAACTGTGCCGGCCGTAGCCGCCTTCGGCGACGGTCCAGGAAAGCAGCCCCATCACCGCGAAAGAACCACCTGTGCCGATCCTCGCCAGGCACAGCGGCCAACCCAGGAGGGCGATCGGCGCCGAGACGCCGAGCAGCACCATGGCCTCCTCCGTGTCCGGGACGGTGAAGTACACGCCGACGGCGGACAGCGCCAGCATCGCCGGTGCCACTCCCTGCCCCTCCCAACGGCGGTCGAACGACGCGACCATCCAGCCGCCCGCCAGGGTGGCGGCACCGGCGGCGACCCGGATCCAGGTGACCTCGACGATCTCGGCACGCGTGGCGAGAAGGAACGCCCCCGGGAGGGCGAGCAGCGCACCAGCGCCGACCGGCCATCGCGCCAAATCGGCCACCATGCCGGCCACGACGAGGACGCCGAAGGCGACCACCAGCCCGCCGGGCAGGCTCGGGTCGTCCAGCAGGCGGCCGGGCGCGGGCGCGACCGGCTCCCTCACGGCGAGCGCACCCGCGGTCACGACGAGGATGCCGACGACCGGCGGGGTGCCACGGCGACGGGCTGCCCGCCAGGCGACGGCCACACCCATGCCCGCGACGAGCCCGGCGAAGCCGAAGGCAACGGCGGTACGGAACTCCGCCCCGTCGAGGAGCGTCGACAAGGGCTCCGGGGTCATGGTGCGACCATGGCCTCGACGTCGGTCGCGTGCTCATGCAGCGCGGCGATCACCTCCACCACGCGGTCGGCCGCCTCCGGCGGGAGCACCGCCGACATCGGCAGGCTGATGACCCGGCTGGCCACGTCGTCGGTGACGGGCAGCGGTACCGGAGGGAGATGGGCATACGCCTGGTGGCGGTGGACGGGCGGGTCGAAGTACCGCCGCGTGTCGACGCCATCAGCGAGCAGCGCCCGGCCGAGAGTGTCGCGTCGGAGCCCGAACTCCTCGTCGATGATGACCGTGAAATCCTTGTAGGACGACTCGTCGCCCTCGTCGACCGCCTGGGGGGTGATACCGGGAAGCTCTGAGAGGCCGGCCCGGTACCGGGCGGCAACCGCTCGGCGGCGTCGCTGGTTCTCGTCGATCTCGTGGAGCGACTCCAAGGCCAGCGCCGCGTGTAGCTCGGACATCCGGGCGTTGAGCCCGATGAAGCGGGTGTCGTAGTCGCCGGGGTTGGCGTAGTCGCGCCCGATGCGCACCGCTTCGGCGACATCGTCGCGATCGGTGGTGACCATTCCCCCCTCGCCGGCGACGACCGGCTTGGTGGGGCTCAAGCTGAAGACCTCGGCGTCACCGAACCCGCCGATCGGCTCTCCGCGGCGCTTCGTGCCGAGGGCATGAGCGGCGTCGAACACAACGGGCACCCGGGCGGTGTCGGCGGCGGCCGTCACACGCTCTACGTCACACGGGGCGCCGAAGACGTGGGTCGCCAGGACGCCGTCGCATGCCGCGACGCGTGCCTCCAGATCGGCCGGGTCGACCTGGAAGGTCGCCCGATCGCACTCGGCGAAGACGGGTTCCAGCCCGTTCCAGGCCACCGCATGCGCGGAGGCGGAGAACGTGAAGCTGGGGAGGACGACACGGCCCGAGAGCCGGAGCGCCCGCAGGCTCAACAGCAGGCCCGAAGTGCAGGACGAGACGGCGACGGCGTGGCGAACGTCGAGGCGGGCCGCGACGGCCTCCTCCAGTTCCCGCACCAGCGGTCCATTCGTGAGCACGCCGAGTTCCCACGAGTGCTCGAGACGGGCCACGACCCGCTTCAGCGGTGGCGTCGCAGGGCGGAAGAAGGCCAGCCCGCCAGGGAAGGCCGCCCGCCCGCCGAGGATCGCGGGGCGGGCGCCGTTGGTGGAACTCGACATGGTTGCTCCTTTGCCCCCGGGGCGCGACGTCGCCTCTATCCTTGCCCAGGTGGAGTGGCTCGTCGCAGCCGGAGCGCCTGGCCGGCGGCGGGGAGAGGCACCACGGGCGTTCACCGTCGTGGCCCTCACCGCCGTGGCGATCTACCTCGTCGCCTTCGGGTGGTCTTTGCAGCACGCCACTTACGACGTGTGGGCCGCCTTCGTCATCGCCCCGGTGATCGTGTTTGCCAGCATCCGTCGCCTCCAACGGGCGGCCGAGCGCAGCGGCGACCCGGCGCTCGGCGGCGTCCTCATCGCCGCCCTCGTCCTGAAGCTCGTGGGGGCCATCGCGCTGTTCGCCGTGTCCGCCGAGCTTTACAAGGGCGCCGCCGACGCGTCCTTCTATCACGACCAGGGGACGATCGTCGCCGAGTCACTCCGTCGCGGCGACTTCGACGTCGACCTCGGAGAGGGCTACCGCCTGGTGGGCACCGGTTTCATCGTCCTCCTCACCGGCATCGTCTACGCGGTCATCGGTGCCACCCGACTCGGGGGGGCACTGATCTTCTCCTGGCTCGGGTTCTGGGGGCTGCTCTTGTTCTACCGAGCCTTCTGCATCGGCTTCCCGGAGGGTCGCCGTCGGCGCTACGCCGCCCTGCTGTTCTTCCTGCCGTCGCTGCTGTTCTGGTCGTCGAGCGTGGGCAAAGAGGCATGGATGACGTTGATGCTCGGGATGGTGGCGTGGGGCCTCGCCCGGTTCCTGACCCATCATGGTGGCGGCCTGTGGGCCGTCGCTCTCGGGCTCACCGGGTCGGCGATGGTACGACCGCACATCACCCTGCTGGTCCTCGTCGGCGTCGCCGTCTCGTACCTGCTGCGGCGGACACGGCGGATGACGTGGGCGGTCGGCACCAAGCTGGTCGGGCTGGCCGCGCTGTTGGCGGTCGGCGCGCTGCTCGTCGCCCGGGTTGAGACCTTCTTCGGCATCGACGACCTGGACCGGGGATCCGCCGAGACGGTGCTGGCGAACACCACGTCGAACAGCAGCTACGGCGGCAGCTCGTACGTCGCCGACCGACGCCCGGGCGACATCCCGTCGCCGCTCGAGATTCCCGGGGCCCTGGTCACGGCCATGTTCCGGCCCTTCCCGCACGAGGCGCAGAACATCCAGGCGCTCGCCTCGTCTCTTGAGGGAGCGCTCCTCCTGCTGCTCTACGTCGCCGCTGCCCGCAGTCTGCTGCGACTCCCACGCCTCGCCTGGACGAGGCCTTACGTCGCGTTCGCGGTGGCGTTCACCGTCCTGTGCGCGGTCGCCCTGTCGAGCTTCGGGAACTTCGGTCTGCTCGCCCGCCAGCGGGTGCAGATGCTGCCCCTGGCCATCCTGTTGTTGGCTCTGCCGGTCGCCGGTACGGCCGGCTCGTCCCCCGAAGACGAGAAGCACCTCCAGCCGCTCGCTGGCTAGTGCCCTGACCGGCATCCTTCGCTCGTTCGGGGTCCACCGCTACTGAACTCGAACGCGCCACCGTTTGGGACATGAGCCAACGGGTGAAGGTCCGTCGCCTCACCGATGAGGAAGGACGGCAGCTGCAGCGGATCGTGCGGCGTGGAGGGGGCAAGGCCCAAGTCAACGTCGTCCGGTATCGAAGGGCCATGGTGGTGCTGGCCTCGGCAGGCGGCAACACCGTCGAGGTCATCGCCCGCCTGGTGCAGACCTCCCCCGACCGGGTCCGGGAGATGATCCACCGGTTCAACGAGATGGGGATGAAGTCGCTGGACCCTCAGTGGGCGGGTGGCCGGCCCCGCCGGATAACGACTGAGGACGAGGCCTTCATCGTGGCGACGGCCAAGGCCCGCCCGGAGAAGGTTGGGCGGCCCTTCACCCACTGGAGCATCCGCAAGCTGAGTAATTTCATGACATTTCAAGCGCGCGAACGTTTCTGGCCGGGGCACTAGGTGACGCTCCCGCGGAATGTCAGGCGGGTGCCGGCTGGCACGACGGGCACCACCACACGTCCCTGGGCGGGTCGCCGAGGACGGCGGTGGCGACGGGCGTGCGGCACCGGTAGCACGGCCGGCCGCCCCGCCCGTACACCCAGGCGCCGCGGGGGCCGCCGAGCGGGGCGAAGCGGCGGTCGAACCCGGCGCCGGGCTCGAGGTTGGCCCGCATGAGGTCCGAGGCGGTGCGGACCAGGTCGGCCAGCGTCCGGCCCTCCACCGCCGACCGGGGCGTCGCCGGGTGCAGACCGGCGAGGAACAGCGACTCGCAGCGGTAGATGTTGCCGATGCCGGACACCACCCGCTGGTCGAGCAGGACGTCGCCGATCGGGACGTCCGCCGGGCGGGCCGCCGCCCGCCGGGCCACCTCGTGGGTGTCCAACGGGTCGACCAGCACGTCGGGCCCCAGGCGGGCGATGGACGGGTGGCGCTCCACCTCGCCCGGCGACAGCAGCTCGACCACCGGGGCGTCGAAGCACACGGCCACCCGGTCGCCCGCCTCCAGCACCACCCGGGCCTGCCACCCCGGCTTGCGCCACCGCTCCCCTGCCCGGTACACGTGCCACGACCCGGTCATGCGCATGTGGGTGTGCAGCACGTCGCCCGACGACAGCCGGATCAGCAGGTGCTTGGCCCGCGCCTCCACCGACTCGACGGTGTGGCCGACCAGCCGGTCGGCCGGCACCTTGAGGCGCTGCGAGCGCGCCGCCGTGATCTCCCGCCCCTCCAGCCAGCGCCCGAGCGACCGGGCGGCCCGGAGGATGGTGTCGCCCTCAGGCATCGTCCCCGGCCCGTCTGGCACCGCCCCCGACCGTTCCTGCACCAGGAATCGACCGCAGGCGGTCGATTCCTGGTGCGAGAACCGGAGCCGTGGTGGCGGCGGTGTCAGGCGTAGCGCACCAGCCCCTTGGGCGTGGGGACGAAGCCGGCGGCGGCGAGGGCGGGTGCCAGCTCGGCGTCGTAGCGCTCGACGCCGAGGCGGGCCAGCCGGCCGTCGGCCAGGAGGGTGGTGAGCGCGGCGACGGCGAAGGACTCCCACTCGCCGTCGTAGGGGCGCAGGGCGACGAGGGCCCGGCCTCCCTTCTCCACGTAGAGCGACGCCAGCCCGTCCAGCAGCACGACGTACGCCCCCGCCACCCGCCGGGGACCGGGGACGGGCCACGGCAGCGCCACGCCGTAGGCGTTGGCCGGGTCCGTGGCGGCCAGCACGGCGGCGGCGGGTGCGCGGCCGGAGCCGCCGGCGTCGCGCACCGAGCGCAGGCGGTCGACCGCTCCCGGGAGCGCGAACTGGGCGCCGCCCAGCCCGGTGACGAAGTAGCCCCGCCGCACCCGCCCCGACTCCTCCATGGCGCGCAGCACGGGGTACACGCCGGCGAACCCGCCGGGTACGCCCTCGCCCCGGGCCGCCTCCCTCGTGAGCACGCCGTGGCGCTCCAGCAGGGCGGCCGCCCGGGCGGCGGCCGCCTCGGTCGCGTTCACGCCGCCCCGCTCGACCAGCGACCACCGGCCCTGGCCCCGCGGGGGCCCGAGCGCGCTGAGGCTGCCGACGCGCGGCCGGCCCGACCTCGTGGTGCGCGAGCCCGAGCGCCTCCCGCTGCGCAGCGCACGCACGGCGGCGAAGGAGTCGTTGGTGACCTCGCCCGCCCACACCAGGTCCCACAGGGCGTCGAGGGTGGCGCCGTCGTCGGCGCCGCCCAGCTCCCGGAAGAAGCACGCACCCCGTGACGCCAGCACCTCGCGGATGCGACCGTGCTCGGGCCCCTCGGGCCGGTCACCGAGCGGTGCCGTGCGCGCCAGCGGCGTGCCCCGCAGCAGGAGCACCACCTTGCCGTCGTCCCTCCCGAGGGAGCCGGCGCCCACCCACATCACGTCGCCGGCGGCGAGCAGCTCGTCCAGGAGCCGGGGGGAGTAGCCGCGCACGCGCGCCGGCAGGACGTCGCGCTCGAGCACGCTGACCGGCACGGCCACGCCCTGGAGCTGGGCGACGACCTCGAAGGTGCGATCCGGACCACCGGCGTCGGCGCCGATCCCCTGCCACGCCGGGAGGAAGCGGGCCAGTGCGTCGGGCGGCGTCGGCTCCACCTCCCGGCGCAGGGCGGCCAGCGAGCGCTGGCGCAGCACCCGCAGCACCTCGGCGTCGCACCACTCCCGCTCGGTGCCGTCGGGACGGAACTCGCCCCGCAGGACGGCGCCGGCGCGGGCCAGGGCGGCCAGCTCGGCCCGCACGGCCTCGGTGGGGAGCCCGAAGCGGAGCGCCGGCTCGGCCGTGCGGAACGGCCCGTGGGTGCGGGCCCAGCGCCGCACCAGCTGGGCCAGGGCGTCCTGCACCGGCTCCAGGAACGCCTCGGGCACGCCGGCGGGAGGCGACACCCCGAGGGCGTCGCGGTAGCGGCCGGCGTCCTCGGCGGCGATGAGCCGGCGCTCACCGGCCACCCGCACCTCCACCGCCCGCCGGTCCCGGAGGAGCTCGGCGGCGAAGGGGCGGCGGCAGCGGGCGTCCAGCTCGGCGGCCGACAGGTCGCCCAGCCGGCGCAGCAGGTCGGAGGCGGCGTCGGCGGTGGCCGCCCACCGGCGCTCGTCCAGGGCCTGGAGCTCGGCCTCCAGCTGGGCCAGGGCGGCCGGGTCGATCAGCTCCCGCAGCTCGTCGGACCCCACCAGCTCGGCCAGCATGCGCCGGTCCAGCGTGAGGGCCTGGGCCCGCCGCTCGGCCAGGGGGGCGTCGCCCTCGTACATGAACGAGGCCACGTAGGAGAAGGCGAGGGACGAGGCGAAGGGCGAGGGCGACGGCGTGTCCACCGACGTGACGCGCACCTTGCGGGCCCGCACGTCGGTCATCAGCGAGACCAGGGCGGGCAGGTCGAACACGTCCCGCAGGCACTCCCGGTAGGTCTCCAGCAGGATCGGGAACGAGCCGTAGTTGGACGCCACCGACAACAGGTCGGCGGCCCGCTGGCGCTGCTGCCACAGCGGCGTGCGCGACCCCGGCCGGCGCCGGGGCAGCAGGAGGGCGCGGGCGGCGTTCTCCCGGAACCGGGAGGCGAACAGCCCGGCCGATCCCAGCTCGCCGACAACCAGCTCCTCGACCTCCTCGGGGTCGAGGACGACGGCATCGGCGGGCGGGGCGTCGTCGGCCTCGGGCAGGCGCACGACGATGCCGTCGTCGGACCAGATGGCGTGCACCTCGACGTCCAGGCGGCGCCGGATCCCCGCCTCGATGGCGAGGGCCCACGGCGCGTGGACCCGGGCGCCGAACGGGGAGAGCACGCAGATGCGCCAGTCGCCCAGCTCGTCCCGGAAGCGCTCGACCACCACCTGGCGGTCGGTGGGCAGCACGCCGCCCGTCGCCTCCCGCTCCTCGTCCAGGTAGGCGCGGAGGTTGCGGAGGGCGAGCGGGTCGAGCCGGTGGTCCTCGGCCAGGCGCTCGTCGGGCAGGTCGCCGACCTGGCGCAGGAACGCCCCGACGGCCCGACCGAGCTCGTAGGGGCGGCCGACCTGGTCGCCGTGCCAGAAGGGCATCTTGCCCGGCACACCGGGGGCGGGCGTGACCACCACCCGGTCGCGGGTGATCTCCTCGATGCGCCAGGTGGTGGCACCCAGGACGAACGTCTCGCCCACCCGGCTCTCGTAGACCATCTCCTCGTCCAGCTCGCCCACCCGCGAGCCCTCGGGCGTGTAGACGCCGAACAGCCCGCGGTCGGGGATCGTCCCGCCGCTGGTGACGGCCAGCATGCGGGCACCGGGCCGGGCCCGCAGCATCCCCGCCGCCCGGTCCCACACCAGGCGGGGACGCAGCTCGGCGAACTCGGTGGACGGGTAGCGCCCGGCCAGCATGTCGAGCACGCCCTCCAGCGCCTCGCCGGTCAGGTCGGCGAAGGGGTAGGCGCCCCGCACGACCCGGGAGACCTCGTCGACGCTCAGGTCCTCGACCGCCACCATGGCCACGATCTGCTGCGAGAGGACGTCCAGCGGGTTGCGGGGGATGGCCGTCTCCTCGATGAGCCCCTCGGTCATGCGCCGGGCGACGACGGCGGCCACCAGGAGGTCACCGCGGAACTTCGGGAAGATGCGCCCCTTGGACGGCTCCCCCACCCGGTGGCCGGCCCGGCCGATCCGCTGCATGCCGGCGGCGACCGACGGCGGCGCCTCCACCTGGACCACGAGGTCGATCGCCCCCATGTCGATCCCGAGCTCGAGCGACGAGGTGGCGACCAGGGCCGGCAGCCTGCCCGCCTTGAGTGCGTCCTCCACCTCCAGCCGCTGCTCGCGTGCCACCGAGCCGTGGTGGGCCCGCACCAGCTCCTCGCCGGCCAGCTCGTTGAGCCGCCCGGCCAGGCGCTCGGCCAGCCGCCGGGAGTTCACGAACACGAGCGTCGAGACGTGGCGGCGCACGAGGTCCAGCAGCACCGGATGGATGGCGGGCCAGATCGACGACCGCACCTCCGGGTCGCCCGCCGCCGGCCCGCTCATCACCAGGTCGTCCGGGCCGCCCGGTCGGAGCGGCTTGCCGAGCTCGCCCATGTCCTCGACGGGCACGACGACCTCGAGGTCGAGCGCCTTGCGGCTCCCGGCGTCCACGATGGTGACGGGCCGGGCGGTGCCGTCGGGCGCCCGGCCGCCCAGGAAGCGGGCCAGCTCCTCCAGGGGGCGCTGGGTGGCGGACAGGCCGATGCGTTGCGGCGGCGCGCCGCCGGCCCGGGCCACCAGCCGCTCCAGCCGTTCCAGGGAGAGCGCCAGGTGGGTCCCCCGCTTGGTGGCGGCGACGGCGTGGATCTCGTCGACGATCACGTGCTCGACCGAGCCGAGGATCCCCGACGCCGCCGAGGTGAGGACCAGGTACAGGGACTCCGGCGTGGTGATGAGGATGTCGGGCGGGTGGCGGGCGATGTCGCGGCGTTCGCGGGCGGGGGTGTCGCCGGTGCGGGTGGCGACCGTCACCGACGGCGGGTCGAGGCCGGCCCGCTGCGCCTCCAGGGCGATGCCGGCGAGGGGGGCGCGCAGGTTGCGCTCGACGTCGTACGTCAGGGCCTTGAGGGGCGACACGTACAGCACCCGGCAGCGCTTCCCGGCGTCCTCCGGCGGCGGCGTGGTGAGCAGGCGGTCGAGCGTCCACAGGAAGGCGGCAAGCGTCTTGCCCGACCCGGTGGGCGCCAGGACCAGGGCGGACTCGCCCCGGCTGACCGCGTCCCATCCCCGTTCCTGGGCCGGCGTCGGCGCCTCGAAGGTGGCCGTGAACCAGGCCCGCGTGATCGGCGAGAACCGGTCCAGCGACGGCACGCCGCCAAGCGTAGGACCGCGCCGTGAGTACGGCTTCCCGGTCGCCCCGGGTTAGCGTTCGCCCGTGGACCCCGTGCGCTGGGACGACCGCCCGCGCCTGCGCCGGCCCGTGCTGGTGGCGGCGTTCGAGGGCTGGAACGACGCCGGCGAGTGCGCCTCGCTGGCCGCCCGCTACCTCGCCGCCCAGTGGGCCGCCCGCCAGTTCGCCACCATCGACCCCGAGGAGTTCTACGACTTCACGGTCACCCGGCCGCGGGTCGCCCTTCGCGACGGGACGCGGCGCGAGGTCAGCTGGCCGGACGGCGAGCTGAGCGCCGCCTCGCCTGTCGGCACCGCCCACGACGTCGTGTTCCTCCACGCCGCCGAGCCGCAGCTGCGGTGGCGGACGTACACGGGCGCGCTGGTGGAGGTGGCCCGGTCGCTGGGCGTCGAGATCGCCATCACCCTGGGCGGGCTGGGAGCCGAGGTGGCGCACACCATGCCCGTGCGCGTCACGGGCACGGCCGCCGACCCCGAGCTGGAGCGCCGGCTCGGCCTGGAGCGGTCCCGCTACCAGGGGCCGACGGGCATCGTCGGGGTCCTCCACGACGCCCTGGCCGGGGCCGAGATCCCCTCGGCGTCGCTGTGGGCGGGCGTCCCCCACTACGTGTCCGGCACGCCGTCGCCCAAGGCCGCCCTCGCCCTGGTCGAGCGCACGGCGTCCCTGCTGGGGGCGAGGATCGAGACGCTCGACCTCGAGGTGGCGGCCGCCGCCTACGAGCGCCAGGTGAGCGAGGTGGTGTCGGAGGACGACGACGTGGCCGGCTACGTCGCCCGCCTCGAGGAGCTGGGCGACGGCGACGGCGGCGACGACGAGGAGCCCGACGAGCTGCCGTGGCCCCCACCCCCCGACCTGGCCGGCGAGGTCGAGCGCTTCCTGCGGGACCAGTCGCCCGAGTAGTGCCGCAGTCGCCGGGCCCGGGCGGCGCTCAGCCCCAGTGGCCGACGAGGTCCCGGTAGAGCACGGAGCCGTCGAGGAGCTCGTCGTGGGTGCCCGCCGCCGTGCCGGCGCCGTCGAGGACCAGCACCCGCCGGGCCCGCAGCGCCGAGCTGATGCGGTGGGCGATCACGATCAGCGTGCCGGGACGGCGGGCGAACGCCAGCTCCACCCGGGCCTCGGCGGCCGGGTCGAGGTGGCACGTCGCCTCGTCCAGCACCACCACCGGGGCGGGCGAGAGGTAGGCCCGCACGAGGGTGAGGAGCTGGCGCTCACCGGCCGAGAGGGCGCCGCCGTCGACGCCGCCGTCGAGCCCGCCCAGGCGGTCGACCAGCGGGCGGGCGCCGAGGAGGTCCACCACGGCGTCGATCTCGCCGTCGCCCGCGCCGCCCCGCAGGTAGGTCACGTTCTCCCGGACCGTCCCCGGGAAGACGTAGGCCTCCTGGGGGATGAGCGCCCGCCACCGGGCCAGCTCCCCGGGGACGACGTCGGCCGCCTTCACCCCGCCGAGCAGCACCTCTCCGGACTGGGGGACGAGCAGGCCGGCCATGAGCCCGGCGAGCGTGGACTTGCCCACGCCGCTCGGCCCCACGATGGCCAGGTGCTCCCCCTCCTGGACCTCGAGGTCGAGGTGGCGGATCACCGGGTCGGGGGACGCGCCGTAGCGGAACGTCACGTCGTCCAGGAGGAGGTCCGCCGACCCGGGGCCCGGCGCCCGCCCACCGGGCGCGTCGGACGGCGCCGGGCCGGGCGGGTCGCCGGCCGTCGCCTCGACCACCCGGTCGAGCGTCACGAACAGCCACAGGCCGGCGCCGCCCAGCTGGCGCACGAGGGTCTGGAGCGCGGGGTGGATGCCGTACAGCACGTAGGTCAGCGCGCCGATCAGCTCGCCCGTCGTGGCACCGTCCCGCACCAGCGACGGGCCGGCGGCCAGCAGCAGGATGACGGGCAGCCACCCGCCGACGGCCACCGCCCCCGTACCCACGGCCGTCGTCCGGGCGAGGGCCACCGTCGCCCCCGCCTGGGCGTCGACGTGACGGCCGACGGTGGATTCGACGGCGCCCTCGCCGCCACAGGCGACGACGTCGCGCAGCCCGTCGGCCACGGCCGACGCCGACTCCGAGATGGCCTCGTCGGCCAGGATGGACGCTCGCTGGCGGGCGGCCATCGGGCGCAGCGCAGCAGCGAAGACGGCGAGGCCGGCGACGAGCGGCGGCAGGACGAGGACGAGGGCGGCGGGCAGGAGGCCGAAGAGGCCGAGGACGGCGCCTCCCGCCGTGATGGCGAACCCCTGCACCGTCATGAGGACGCCGGCGTAGGCCTCGCGCAGGATCTCCACGTGCTGGGTGAGACGGGCCACGCCACCGCTGTCCGCCGGCCGCCCCGACACCGCCGCCCGGCGCAGAGCGCCCGTCACCACGACCTCCACCAGCTCGTCGCGGAACGGCTCCACCAGCGACGCCAGGCGGAGGTAGGTCTCCCGGGTGCCCCAGGCGCCGACAACGACGGCCACGCCGAGCGCTCCCAGCCAGGCGAACCCCGTCCCGGCGCGCCCGGCGAGGAACCCGTCGTCCACCGCCTGCGCCAGGAGCCGCCCGCTGAGGAAGGCGGGAAGGGCCTGGACGGTCGACCAGGCGAGCAGTGCCGCCACCACCCGGCGGCGGCCCGACAGCGATCGGGCCAGGAGGCGCCGGCCCTCGTGGCGGCGAGCCACGGCGGGCGCCGTCATGCCGCCCCCCGGGCGGCCTCGACGGGCTCGGGAGCGGCGGAACGGCCGTCTCCCGCCGCACCGGCGGCGAACGGCTCGTCGGGCGCCCCACCCGGTTGCTCGGCGCCGAACACGGCCCGGTAGGCGGGATCGTCCCAGAGCACCTGGTGCGGCCGCACCGCCCTCACCCTCCCGCCCTCGAGCCACACGACGACGTCGGCTCGGGCCGCCGTGGAGGCGCGGTGGGCGACGACGAGGCGCGTCCGCCCAGCCAACCGCCCGGTGAGCACGCGGGCGATCTGGTGCTCGGTGACCGTGTCGAGGCTGGCGGCCACGTCGTCGAGGACCACGAGGCGGCCGGCGTGGGCGAACGTCCGGGCCAGCCCCACCCGCTGGGCCTCGCCGCCCGACATCGGCGCCTCGGCGACCGGGGTGGCGTACCCCTGGGGCAGGTGGCGGATGAACGGGTCGGCCTGGGCGCCGCACGCGGCGGCGACCACCTCCTCCACCGACGGCTCGTGATGGCCGAAGGCGATGGCCTCGCCCACCGTCTCGCCCAGGAGCGCCGGCCGGGCGAAGCCGTAGGAGACGGCCCGGCGCAGCTCGTGTCGGGTCAGCGAGCGCAGGTCGACGCCGTCGAGCAGGACGCTGCCCTCGTCGGGGTCGGCCAGGCGGCCGGCGAGGGCGGCCAGCAGCGACTTGCCCGAGCCCGAGGTGCCGACGACGGCGGCCAGCGCGCCGCCGGGGACGGTCAGGGTCAGCCCGTCGAGCACGACCCGGCCGCCGGCCCGCACGGTGACGTCCCGCATCTCCAGCGAGCCGTCTCCGTCGGCGAGCGCGCCGTCGCCGTAGGCGACCGGCTCCCGGTCGAGCACGTCGGCGACCCGGGCGGCCCCCGCCCGGGCCCGCGCCAGGCGGTCGGCGGTCGCACCGGCTGCGCCGATGTTGGACGCCAACTGGACGTACTGGCCGGCGGCGAGCAGCTCGCCGGGGCTGAGGTGGCCGCCGGCCAGGCGGAACCCGGCGACGGCGAGAACCAGCACCTCGAGCAGCGGGAGCAGCAGCGCGTCCTGCGTCGACAGCCGCAGCTGGGCCCTCCACATGCCCATCCCGTAGCGGCGCAGCTCGGGCAGCGGGCGGAGGACTCGGCGCACCTCCCGCTCGACGGCACCGGCGGCGGCGATGGTGCGGATGCCGGAGAGGGCGCCCACCAGTCGGCCGGCGATCCCGGCCTGCGTCTCCAGGTACCCGCTGGCCATCGACGAGGCGTCACGCACGAACGCCCGCAGGAGGACCACGAGCAGGGGAAGGCCGGCGAGGAAGGTGACGCACAACCACGGGTCGATCAGCGCCAACGCCACGATGCCGCCCACCGACGGCACCAGGTTGGCCACCGCCCGCACCACGTCGGGGGCCGCCTTCCCGGCCGCCGCCGTGTTGGCGACCATCCGGCTGGCGACGTCGCCCGGCGCCAGCCGCGCCGCCCTCGGTCCGAGGTCGAGCACGTGGCGCAGGAGCGAGTGGCGCAGCCACGCCGTCGAGCGCGCCGTGGTGGCGCCCGCCGCCAGGTCGTCGACGAGGTCGAACGCCACCAGCGCTGCGACGAGGACGCCGCCCCACAGCACCCAGGCCCCCGAGCCCCCGTCGCCGGCCACGATGGTGTCCACCGCCCGGGCGAGCACGGCGGGCAGCGCCGTCTCGGCGGCGGCCATCCCCAAGGACGTGAGCGCCAGCGCGCCCAGCGCCATCCCCCCGCGGCGTGAGGCGCGCACGAGCAGCCGGTCGGCGGCGCGGTGGTCCGCGCGCGCCGCGTCGTCGCTGTGCTCGTCGCTCACGTTTTCCGTCCTGCTCGTCCCGGCGGGCGGCGCCCGCAGAACAACGTCGGTCGTCTGCACCTCGGGGCGGCCGCCCGAACCGTGCCGGGCGGCTGCCCCGCGGCGCTCAGTGCTGCTACTAGCAGAGGAGAAGGCTCAGACGGCTGCCGCCGCCACCACCACCACCGCCGATCGTGCAGCCCTTGCTCGCCCCGCTCTTGCCCTTGATGGCGCCAGCGGACGGCTTCTGCTCCATACCCTGCAGGTCAAGGATCGCCATGTGCAATCACCTCCTTCCCTGATTGGTAGACACCGTGGCCGCCACCTCCGGCTCCACCCGGCCGCCGAGGCCGAGGAAGGGGAGGTGGACGGGGGAATCGTGAAGGGCGGCGCCGAGGGCCAGCAGCACGCCGGCCGTTCCCGTCGCCAGGTCCATCGAGAGGCGCATGAGCTGCTCGCCCGGGAAGGCGAGATGCCCCTGGTAGCCCATGGCGTGCCACGACAGCCGGCGGACGTGCTCCGCCACCGCGGCGTCGACGGCGCCGTCGCCGCGACCGGCCGTGCGTGACAGGGAGAGGATCATGCCGGCGCGGCCGTAGAACAGGCCCGGCTCGATGAAGAAGCCGGTGGCCGCCGTGCGCCGGGCGCCGGCCGCCGCCTGCTCGAACCGCTGGTCGGGCCGGTGGCGCAGGTACTCCTCCAGGACCATGCCGATCCCGGCGCTCCCGTCGGCGATGTACGGCATGGTGCGCCATCCCTCGTCGACCTCGAGGGCGCCGTCGTCGCGGGTGACGCAGCGCCGCAGGTCCTGGCGGAGGGCGGCGGCGGCCAGGTCGAGAAGGGCGGCGTCGCCCGACTGCTCGTAGAGGCGCAGGAAGAACAGGGCCGGGCCCGACGAGCCGCGTACCAGCCCGGCGTAGGGGTTGGCCCCGCCGCTGACCGGCGCGACGTCGTCCTCGTCGCCCAGTCGGTCGGCCACCACCCCGGCCACCGCCCGGGCCGCCTCGGCGAGGGCCGGGTCCCCGTGGGCGGCGGCGAAGTGGGCGAGGTTCAGGCCTATCCCGGCCAGCCCGCCGAACAGGTCCAGCCCGAGCCGGTCCTCGCGGCCGGTGAGCTCGTCCGTGCAGATGTCGAGGACCTTCTGCGCCTCGGCGCGATGGCCCAGCCGGTCCAGCACGAAGGCCACGCCGTGGAGGCCGTCGTAGAGGCCGAGGCGGGCGCCCGGTGCGGGGTGGACGGCCCGGTCGAGCAGCCACTGCTCGTGGTCGGGGAACCGGCCCGCCCCCGTCTCCGCCAGGGCGTACAGGACGCCGGCGGCACCATGGGCGAGGTTCAGCCCGCCCGTCTGGAACTGCTTGACGTCACCCGGGAACAGGCGGTCGTCGCGCCCGGGTGTGGCGCTGGCCAGGATCGCCGCGGTTATCGACTCGCGTGCCGCCCGCCAACCCGCGGCCGTGGGCTCGACGGCCGGAGGGGCCTCGGTCGCCGGGAAGAACGCGGGGGGCGCGATCGTGGGCACCACCGAGGCGACGTAGTCGGCCGGGACCGGGAACAGCCGCGGGATCTCCACCGCGAACTGCCGCACCTTGGCCCGGTCGAGGGCGAACAGGTTGGTGAGCGGGAGGAACAGGAACACCCGCATCACGGCCAGGGAGTGGAGGTCGACGTCGCGCCCGACGCAGCCCGCCGGCGGCGCGAAGCCGGGCTCGGCGAGGGTGGGCCGGCGGTGGTCCGCCACATCGCTCGCCATCTCGAAGTCGACGAGCACGACGCGCCCGTCGGGGCGGACCAGCACGTTGCCCGGGTGGAGGTCGCCGAACACGACCCCGCGGCGGTGGAGGGCCGCCACCGCCCCCTCCAGGGCGGCCACCACGTCGAGGGCCCAGCGGGTGTACGCGGCCACCTCGTCGGTGTCGACCCGGTCGGTGAGCAGCGGGTACCGGTCGACCACCGTCGAGTTGAGCGAGACGCCGTCGACGTGGTCGAGGACCAGGAACCGGTGGTCGGCGATCGTGAAGGAGTCGCGCACGGCCGGCACCACGTCGAGGCCGGCCAGCCGCTCGAGCATGCGCTGCTCGTGGAGCAGCCGCTCGACGGCGTCGGCCCCGGACGTGTCGAGGCCGGCGTGCGGCCTCGCCTCCTTGAGCACGACCTGGTCCCCGTCGCGCTCGTCCACGCCCACGTAGAGGCCGCCGCCGTTGGAGAAGTGGATGGCCCGCTCGATGCGGTAGGGAAGCTCCTGGACGGTGGCGTCGGCCCGAGCCGCCAGGTGCGGCTCCAGGAACGCCGGCAGCGTGGCCCACGGCGGCGGGCTGAACGTGGGGCCTCGATGATCGGGCACCAGCCGGCCCTCGGGGTCGGCGACGCCCAGCTCCAGGAGGCCGTTCGCCCCGACGCACCACCGCTCGGCGAAGCCCCCGTAGCGGACGTAGAGCGGGCCGTTCCCGAAGCGGAGGTCGCTCAGGATGTACGGGCCGGGCTGGCCCTCCAGGGCCGCCCCGAGCTCGGTGAGGATCGTCTCCAGCTGGGTGTCGTCCGACGGGTAGATGGTGACGAACTTGCCGCTCGCCCCGCGGTCGGCGTACTTGACGTTGCGCAGCAGCACGCACTGAAGGCTGCGGACGAACTTGAACGGGACCCGCCGCTGCGTGCAGTAGTCGAACACCACGCCGAGGACGTCCTCGGCGTTGCCGAGGCACGCCGAGACGTGCACCTTCCAGCCCTGGGGCGGGACGTCCGCGTCCTCCGGCCAGTAGACGAGCCAGTCGTCCGACGGCGTCCGCTTCCAGCCCGGGGCCACCGGCCGGTCGGCGACGGGGAAGTCGACGTCGTCGCCCCTGGTGACGGTGCAGGCGTCGTAGAAGTACGGGTCCGCCAGGCAGAACTCGTCGTAGCCGTGGTCCACGAACCTCCCTCCTCGCCGTAGGGACGCGACGATTCAAAGCCGCCAGCCGTGTCACGCCGGCGAGGAATGCATGTTCAGCCTCGCCCGCCTAGGAGCGGCGAGCCCCGATTCGAAGGTCGGCTCCAGCTCTGCCGTTGTCTTGTACGTAAACAGCTCGGACCGTCCGCCGGTCGTCGTCTCAGTACCCACGACCCCGAGCGGAGAAACGCGGCAATTGCAGAAATGACGCTTTGTGTGAAGGTCAAATACCGGTATGTCGGTTTTCGTGGATTTGGTGCTATGAGCGGATCCCGTAGCGCCCGAGGACCTCCGCCGCGTCGGGGAACACCGCCTTCGCCGCCTCGATGAAGTCGCCCGGCCGCGCCACGCGGTAGCCCTTGCGGGCGACGTAGACGCGCAGCGCGCAGTCGACCAGCTCGGCATCACCGAGGGCGGCGACCGCCTGCGCTCCCTGGGTGTAGACACTTCGGTAGTAGATGGACTGCCGCGGCTCCCAGTACCTCATCGGCTCGCCGGCGCGGCCCCGTCCGGCCGCCGGGACCGGCGTCGACCTGATGGTCTCGAGGCTGCCCTCGAAGCGCCCCTCGGCATAGGTGGCGAGGCCCTCGTCCATCCACGGGTCGCGCCCCTGGTCGTTGGCGACGAGTCCGTAGAACCACATGTGGGCCACCTCGTGCGACGTGGTGCGCCCCATCGTGCCGGGGCCCTGGAGGACGTGCATCGGGTACTCGATGCCGCCGCCGAGCTGCGGCGTGACGGCCATCGTGTAGGTCGGCCACGGGTAGGGACCGAAACGCCGCCCGAAGTCCTCCAGGGCACGCACGATGCGCGAGGCGTAGGCGGCGGGCGACTCGGCGATCCCCTGGTGGACGCCTACGGTCACCTGCACGGGCTGGGGGGCATTGGCGGTGGCCGACGCCATCGAGAAGTGCCCGACCGACATGGCGAAGTCGTTCACCGCCGTCGCCGTCCACCGGCCGCTCCCGTCGTTGACCCCGGTGGCCAGCACGTCGAAGCCGGGCGGCACGGACACGGTGGCGGCGAAGTCGGCCTGCGGGGTCATCGACGCCTCGGCGAAGCCGGAGGTAGCCGGCTGCACGGCCCAGCCCACTCCCGGCTCCCAGGCCAGGATCGGGAAGAACGAGCCGAGGCGGATGGCGTCGCCGGTGCGCGAGATCCGGTCCGACACCGTGCCCGGCAGCGTCAGCCTCCAGGGCACGTTCACGTCGATCGCCCGGCCCGGCGCCAGCGGCCCGGGACGGGCCACCACCGTGGTGGCGTCGGGCTGCACGGCGTCCACCCGCTGGCCGCCGACGAACACGCCGGCGACGTCGAGGCGGGCGCCGGCCGCCGCCGTGCGCGGGGAGTTGGCCCACAGGCGGAACACCAGCTGGTCGGTGGGCAGGTCGGGCGTGAAGCGCACCGTGAGGTCGCCCTCCACCACGTTCCGGTCGGGCTTCACGTCGATGCGCAGGGTGTAGCGCGAGCGGTCCTCCCGCGGCGCCGGCCGGGCCGGGATGGCCGGGCACGACGCCGCCGGCCGCCCGGGCCCGGCCGCGGCCGGCGCCCGCGTCGTCGGGGCCGCCGCCGTCCCGCCGGGCCCCGGCGCCGCCGTGGACGTCGCCGCGCTGGACGGTGCCGTGGTGGCGGGAGCCGCGGCGGTGGTGCTCGTCGCCTCCGCCGGCGCCGTCGCCGTGGTGACGGAGGCCGACGGCGCCGGCCCCGCCGAGTCGTCCCCGTCGCCGCCGCAGGCGCCGGCGAGGACGGCGGCGGCGAGGAGGGTGGCGAGTCGGCGCACGGGCCCATGCTGGCAGGTGCGGCGGCGCCCAGCGGGCGCGGCGGCGCCGGACGGTCGCGCCGCCGCCGTAGCGTGTCGCCCCGTGGCGCCGGTCCGGCTCACCCCTACGTGCGTGTGGCGCATCTCGCCGGCGCTCGTCGTGGCGCTCGACGAGAGGTTCGGGGAGCCCCTGGACGCCTACGTCAACGGCTCCCAGGTGTGGATCCGCGACGACGGCCCGGGCGGCATCGCCCTCGAGTGGCGCCTCCACCCGGTGGCGGGCTTCCGACGGCCCGGGGGGGCCGGCACCGACGACCTGCTCCCCGGCGTCGCCCTGGCGCTGGCCCGGGGCGAGCCGCCCGTGGCGCCGCCGGAGGCCCTGTGGGACGGGCTGGAGGCGTACCCGGCGTACGGCGACGAGACGGAGCCGTCACCCCTCCAGGCCGCCGCCACCGGCTCCCTCGGCATCGGGCCCGACGCGTGGGGCCTGGTCGACCACCGCCGTATCGGTGACGACTGGGAGCGCACGGGCGGGCGGGTCTCGGTGGTCGAGAGCCTGCTGGCCCAGCTGTCAGCCGGCTGACGGCCGCGGCGGCACGGGCGTGCGGGGCGGGTCGAACATGGCGTCCACGACCTCGCCCCGGATGGCGGCGAACGCCGTGGTGCGCCACCGGTCGACACCGGCCAGCGGGCCGGGGAGCGAGTCCTCGGCGAACCAGCCCACGTCGAGGCACTCCAGCGGGTGCGGGCGGAGCGTGCCGCCGACGGCCCGGCAGTGGAACACCACGGAGTAGAGGGGGATGCGGGTGAAGCCGAGGCGCAGGCCGTCGAACACGGCGATCACCCGGACGGGCTCGACGTCGATCCCCGTCTCCTCCGAGACCTCCTTGACCGCCACCTCCGACGGCGAGTAACCGACGTCGGCCCACCCCGTCGGGTAGAGCCACACACCCGAGTCGGCCCGCCGGACCAGGAGCAGCTCGCCTCGTTCGTTGCCGACGACGGCGCCGACCGCCACCTTCGGGGTGACGTAACCACTCACGCCCTCGCCCACCGCCTTCATCCACTCGGCCACCAGCTCGTCGGACCGCAGGGCCGACCCGGCCGCCACCCGCATGTCGGCCGCCACCTTCAGCACCTCCTCGAAGCGCTCCCGCTCGTAGAGGTTGTCGGTGAAGCCCAGGCCGGTGCGGGCGACCGCCGACAACGCCTCGCTCCAGCGCAGCAGGTCGGAGGCCGACGCCGGGCCGGGTGCGTCGCTCACGGCGAGAAGGGTACGCCGGGCTCCATCCTGTAGCCGGAACGACTCGGATCCGGGTCGTTCCCGCTACGAGTTGGAGGCCACCCGGCTGAGCTCGAGGAGCACCGCCCGCTCGATCTCTCCCCGGTGGGCGTCGTCGGCGATCTTGGACCCCGTGGCGTCGGTGACGTAGAAGGCGTCCACCACCTCGTGGCCGAGGGTCGACACCTTGGCGGTTCGGACGTCGAGGTCGCAGTCGGCCAGGGCGCGGGTGATGCGGTAGAGGACGCCGACCCCGTCCGGTGCCCGCACCTCCACCACGGTGGCGGTGGCGGAGGCCCCGTCGTCGAAGAGCACCCGCGGCTCGGCCGGGCGGGCCGCTGCCGCCCGCCGGCGGCCGGCGTAGGCGCGCGCCCGGTCGGCCAGGCGCGACTCCAGCGACAGCCGGCCGCCCAGGGCCCGCTCCAGGTCGCCCGTCACCCGGTCCCAGTCGGGCGCCTTGCCGAAGGCGGGCTCCACCTCGAACACCTCCACCGCCATCCCGTCCTCCCCCGCGGCCGCCGCCGAGCGCACGTCCAGCCCGTGGAGGGCGAGGGCGCCGGCCACCCGGCAGAACAGGCCGGGGCGGTCGGGTGCGATCACGGTGACCGTCCCGCCGTCCACCTCGACCGACACCCGCCGTTCGGCCATGACGGCCCGGTGCGCCCCCGTGGGGAGCGACGGCGCCACGTCGAGGTGGTGGCCCATGAGCCGCCGGGCGGTACGGGCGACGAGGTCCGACACCAGACCCGCCTTCCACGGCCCCCACGCCGCCGGGCCGGTGGCCAGGCTGTCCGCCTCGGTGAGGGCGGCGAGCAGCTCGAGCAGGTCCCGGTCGCCCACCGCGGAGGCCACCGCCTCCACCGTGGCCGGGTCGTCGAGGTCCCGCCGGGTGGCGGCGTCGGCCAGGAGCAGGTGGTGGCGGACCATGGCGACGAGGGTGGCGGCGTCGTCGGGCGGGAACCCCATCCGGGGCGCGATGCGGGCGACGACGTCCACGCCGGTCTCGGTGTGGTCGCCGGGGAAGCCCTTGCCGATGTCGTGCAGCCACGTGCCCACCAGCAGGAGGTCGGGGCGCGCCACCCGCCGGGTCAGGGTGGCGGCGTTGGCGGCCGCCTCGCACAGGTGCCGGTCGACGGTGAAGCGGTGGTAGGCGTTGCGCTGCGGCTTGCTCCGGACCGCCTCCCACTCGGGCAGGACCCGCACCAGCAGGCCCCGCTGGTCGAGCGCCTCGAGCACGGGGATGGCGGGGCCGCCGGCCCCGAGCAGGGTGACCAGGGCGGTGCGGGCGGACGCCGGCCACGGGTCGGGCAGGGGGGCGGTCTCGGCGGCCAGGCGGTCGAGCGTGGCCCGGGACAGCACGGTCCCCACCTCGGCGGCGGCCGACGCCGCCCGCAGCACGATCGACGGGTCGCCCGGGTCGGCGCCGGCCGCCAGCACCACCTCCCCGTCCCGGAGGGCGAGCCCGGGGCCGAGCGGGCGGTCGCGCCCCGTCGTGCGCCCCTTGGGGCCGGCCCG
>DATLFN010000013.1 GCA_035540975.1 Acidimicrobiales bacterium | reverse complement strand
CCCCCGCCGCATCGTGGTGAGCCTCTCCCCTCCCCGCGCCGGCCACTGCTACAAGCTGGTGGCGGCCCTCCTCTGACCGGACGGCGCCCTCTGGCCCGCAACCTGTAGCGGAAACGACTCGGATCCGGGTCGTTTCAGGTGCAGTTTCGGGCGGCGCCCTCTGCCAGGGTGGCGATGTCACACGTCGGGGCCATGCTCAGCGGGTGCACCCACGGCACCTCGACGAATGGATGCGGGACCGGGCGTTCGCCCAGCACGGCCTCGTCGGCCGGGACGACCTGCGCGCCGTCGGGGCGTCGCGCCAGGCGGTGGCGAACCGGTTGCGCTCACCGGACTGGGAGGAGGTCACCCGCCGCGTGCTGCGGCTGGTCGGCACGGCCGCCTCGGGCGAGCAGCGCGCCATGGCGGCCGTGCTCGACGCCGGCGGCGGGGCCGTGGTCTCCCACGGAGCGGCCGCCGCCCTGTGGGGTCTCCCCGGCTTCGACCTCGGCGCCATCCACGTCAGCCGGCGGCGAGGTGCGTCGGGCCGGACCACAGCGCTCGCCATCCTCCACCACCCCAGCCTGCTGCCGCCGGCCCACTGTGGGTCGCGCCACGGGATCCCCACGACCGGCCTGGCCCGCACGGTCCTCGACCTGGCGGCGACCGTGCACCCGGCACGGCTCGAGCTGGCCGCCCACGCCGCCGTGCGCCTGGGCGTGACGTGGTCGGCACTGGAGCAGGTGCTCGACGAGGTCGGCGCCCGGGGCCATCCGGGCACGGCCGCCGCCCGGTCGGTGATCGAGGCCGGGAGCGGCAGGCGGCCGCTGGGGAGCGGGCTGGAGGGCCGGTTCCTGCGCCTCCTCCGGTCGGCCGGCCTGCCCGAGCCCCGTCGCCAGGTGGACGTCGGGGCCGGCGACTGGGTGGGGCGCGTCGACTTCCTCTACGACGACGTCCGCCTCGTCGTCGAGATCGACGGAGGCTGGCACCACGAGGGCGCGCTGGACGTCCGCCGGGACAAGCGCCGGTCGGCGGCGCTGGCCGCGGCCGGGTTCCGGGTCCTCCCGCTCGCCGAGGACCTCCTCCGCCGGGACCCGGCCGAGGCGGTCCGGCTCGTCAGCGAGGCCCGCCGGCGCGCCCGCCGGCCAACCGGTTGACGAAACGACCCGGATCCGAGTCGTTTCGTCGACAGGAACGCCGGTCGGGGGTCAGCGGCCGATGGCGCCGGCGGCGAGGTCCTCGGCCATGGCCCACCCGAAGGCGATGAGGTAGTCGCCCCGGGTGCGGTCCAGCTGGCCGAAGAACTCGGCCGTCTCCGGGTCCACCGAGTCGTCCTTGAGGGCTTCGTGGTCCAGGGCGCCGCAGGTGTTGCCGTCGCCGGTGACCACGAAGGTGCGGTCGTCGATGCGGCCCTCGGCACCGAAGCGCTTGGCCAGGCGCCGCCCCCACGCCCGCTCCTCGCCCGAGGCGCGGTGGCCGGGCCGGGGGACGATGTCGTCCAGCCCCTTGAACGCCTGGAAGGCGGCGGCGTCGGTCATCTTGGTGCCGATCAGGACGTCCTCGTCGGGGAAGGCCAGCAGGGCCCGCCGGTACTGGTCGGCCATGAGCGCCCGCAGCACGGTGTCGCGGCGGGCCGACCGCTTGATCGACGCCAGGCCGATCAGCAGGCACGGGGTGCCGCCGATGCGCTCGAGCGTGCAGAACGAGTAGCCGCACAGCTTCCCGTTGTCCCGCGCCTGGGTGATCAGCACCCACTCCTCCCGCTGCTTCGACAGCAGGCCGACGTCGTAGTGCCCCGGGCCCTCGGCGCAGATGTCGGCCATCTCGCCCATCTCGGCGTCCGTGAGCGCCGTACAGTCCTTGGTCTCGACCTGGATCGCCATGGGTGCGAAATCTCCCGGGAGAGCTCGGTGGTGCGGGGCCAGACTAGTTCCTCCCCGGGGCGTGAGCCGAACCGGGGGCGCTCAGCCCAGCACCGCGTTGGGCCCCAGGAGAACGCGGATCTCGCCCATGAAGCCGTTGCCCGCGTCCACGCCGAAGTCGTCGGTGAGGCGGAGCACCTTCCGGCCGACGTGCAGGAACACCGGCGACGGTCCCGGGTGCTCGACCAGGAGCTGCTTGAGCTGGGTCACCCGTGACTCGGTGAGCGAGCCCAGCGGGACCTCGAGGTGGACCTCGGTGTTGTCGCCGGCGTTCAGCTCGGGGCGGCGGATCTCCAGGGCGGTCAGCTTGGGCTGCTCGTCCCGGGTGTCGAGGCGGGCCTTGACGCACACGATGGCGTCGTCCACCAGCAGCGGCCCGTACTCGTGCATCGCCCGGGGGAACACCCAGCACTCGATGGCGGACTGGAGGTCCTCCAGGAAGAAGGTGGCCATGAGGTCCCCCTTCTTGGTGTACTTGCGGCTCAGCCCGGTGACGACCCCGCCCACCGTGCGGATCTCGCCGTCCCGCAGCTCCCGCAGCTCGGCGATGGACCCGTCGGTGATGCGGCGCAGGCTGGCCTCCACGCCGAGCAGCGGGTGGTCGCTGATGTAGAGCCCGAGCATCTCCTTCTCGAACGCCAGCTTCTGGGCCTTGTCGAACTCGAGGTCGGGGACGGGGACCCGAGCGTCGTCGAACGCCGGGGAGCCGGCACCGTCGTCGCCGTCGCCGCCGCCCTCGTCCGAGTCGAACGAGAACAGGCTCATGACGCCCAGCTCCCGCTCGCGGCGGCGGGCCAGGAACCGGTCGATCACCTGCTCGAACACCAGGCACAGGCCCTTGCGGGGATGGCCGAGCGAGTCGAAGGCGCCCGACTTGATGAGCGACTCCACCGTGCGCTTGTTCAGCACCATGGGGTCGACCCGCTCGCAGAAGTCGTAGAAGTCGGAGAAGGGCCCGCCCGACTCCCGGGCGGCCACGATGCGCTCGACCAGGCCCGAACCGACGTTGCGGATGGCCGACAGCCCGAACGGGATGGCGCCGCCCCGGGCCGTGAAGTCGGACTCGGACAGGTTGACGTCGGGGACCAGGACCTGGATGCCGAGGGCCCGGCACTCGGCCAGGTAGACGGCCGTCTTGTCCTTGTCGTCCTTGACCGAGGTGAGGAGGGCGGCCAGGTAGGCGACCGGGTGGTTGGCCTTGAGCCAGGCCGTCTGGTAGGCGACGAGGCCGTAGCCGTAGGAGTGGCTCTTGTTGAAGGCGTAGTCGGCGAAGGGCTCGATGACGTCGAACAGCTTGGTGCCGAGGTCGGCGCCGTAGCCCGTGCGCTCGCAACCCTCGACGAACTTGACCCGCTCCTTGGCGATGAGGGCCCGGATCTTCTTGCCGCACGCCTTGCGGAGGTTGTCGGCCTCCTCCAGGGAGTAGCCGGCGAAGCGCTGGGCCACCCGCATGACCTGCTCCTGGTAGATCATCAGGCCCTGGGTGTCGGCCAGCATCTCCCGGAGCTCGTCGTGCAGGCAGGTGACCGGCTTCCGACCGTTCTTCCGGTCGGCGTAGTCGTTGTGCATGTTGGCCGCCATGGGCCCCGGGCGGTACAGGGCCACGAGGGCGGCGACGTCGTCGAAGCTGGTGGGGGCCAGCGACCGCATCAGGGCGCGCATGGGGCCGCCCTCGAGCTGGAACACCCCGATCGACCTGCCCTGGCGGAGCATGTCCAGCGTCGCCTCGTCGTCCAGGGCGACGTCGTCGATGTCGGGCCGGGTGCCGGTGGATCCCTCGACGATGTCGAGGGCGCGCTCGATGACGCTCAGGTTGCGCAGGCCCAGGAAGTCCATCTTCAACAGCCCGAGGGACTCGACGCCGTGCATCTCGTACTGGGTGACGATGGGGGCGTCGCCCGGGTCGCCGCCCGGCTCGGGCTTGCGCTGGATGGGCAGGTACTCGGTGAGGGGCTCGTCGGTGATGACGACGGCGGCGGCGTGGATGCCGTCCTGGCGGCGCAGGCCCTCCAGCCCGCGGGCGACGTCGATGACCTTGCGGGCGTCGGGGTCCGTCTCGTACATGGTCCGCAGGTCGCCGGCCATCTTGTAGCCGTCGGCGTGCCCGGGGAGCTGCTCGAAGCAGGCGGCCAGGGGCGTGTCCCGCCCCATGATCAGCGGCGGCATGGCCTTGGCGACCTTGTCGCCCACGACGTAGGGGTAGCCGAGGACCCGGGCGGCGTCGCGGACGGCGGCCCGGGCCTTGATGGTGGAGAAGGTGACGACGTTGGCGACGTGATCGGGCCCGTAACGCTCGGCCGCGTAGCGGATCATCTCGCCGCGGTAGCGCTCGTCGAAGTCCATGTCGATGTCGGGCATCTGCTTGCGGCCGGGGTTCAAGAAGCGCTCGAACAGCAGGTCGTAGCGGATGGGGTCGAGGTCGACGATGCGCAGGCAGTAGGCGACGCAGCACCCGGCCGCCGACCCCCGGCCCGGGCCCACCCGGATCCCCCGTTCCCTGGCGTGGCGGATGAGGTCCCACACCACGAGGAAGTAGGCGGAGAACCCCATGTCGGAGATGACCGCCAGCTCGTAGTCCAGGCGGTCGACCACGGCGCTCGGGAGCTCTCCGCCGTAGCGCTGGTGGGCTCCCTCGTAGGTGAGGTGGCGCAGGTAGGCGTCGTCGTCCTCGAACCCGGCGGGGAGGGGGAAGCGGGGCAGCTTGGGCTTGCCGAACTCGATCTCGACCTGGGCCCGCTCGGCGATCCACAGCGTGTTGTCGCACGCCTCGGGCAGCTCGGCGAACAGGTGGCGCATCTCGGCCGCCGACTTGAGGTAGTGCTCGTCCCCCTCGAACCGGAACCGCTTCTCGTCGGCCAGGGTGGCGCCCGTCTGCACGCAGAGCAGGGCGTCGTGGGCGACGGCGTGCTCGCGCTTGGTGTAGTGGCTGTCGTTGGTGGCCAGCAGCGGCGCGCCGAGCTGGCGGGCGATCTCCACCAGCTGCGGGTTGGTCCGGTGCTGCTTGGCCAGGCCGTGGTCCTGGAGCTCGACGAACAGGTTGTCCCGCCCGAAGATGTCCTGGAGGCGCCCCGCCAGCTTCAGCGCACCCTCGTGGTCGCCCCGCAGGAGGGCCTGGAGGACGACGCCGCCCAGGCAGCCGGTGGTGGCGATGACGCCCCGGGCGTGGCGGTCGAGCAGCTCCCAGTCGAGGCGGGGCTTGTAGTAGTAGCCCTCGAGGTAGGCGGCGCTCGACAGCTTGAGGAGGTTCGAGTAGCCGGTGGTGGTCTCGGCCAGCAGGGTGAGGTGGTAGTAGAGCTTCTCGCCCTCGCCGTCCTCGCCGCCGGTGTCGTCGATGCGGCCCCGCCGGACGGGGCGCTCGTGGCGGCTCTCGCCCGCCATGTACGCCTCGGTCCCGATCACCGGGGTGACGCCGGCCGCCCGGCACTCCCGGTAGAAGTCCAAGACGCCGTACATGTTGCCGTGGTCGGTGATCCCGAGCGCCGGCTGCCCGTCGGCCGCCGCCGCCGCGATCACCTCCTTCACCCGCGCCGCACCGTCGAGCATGGAGAACTCGGTGTGCACGTGGAGGTGGGTGAAGCTGCTCGCCACGACCCCGCCGTCCTCCTTTCCACAGGGCTTTCACAGCGCCTGTGTATAACTACATCGGTGTCATTAGGAACGTTAGCGCCTCGCGCCGGACGGGGGAGGGCCGTCGTCATCGTCCCGAGCAGAGAAAGGTTGAAGGTGCGGGCCGGCTCCGCCGGCCCGCCCGCTGGCGCTCACTTCGGCCGCCCGCCGAGCGTCCCTTCGGGTTCCGGCGGCAAGGAGGGGCGAATAGCGCCTCTTCTTGCCGCCAGAGGCGCTGGCGACCGGGTGTGGCCGGCCGGCCGTGGCCCTGCGGCGGCGAAAGGCCTAGAGGTACCCGGGTGGGCGCATGCGCTGCATGCGATCGTCGGCGCCGGGGGGAAGGCCGCGCTGGCCCTCGATCTGGGCCCGGGCGGCCATCTGCTGGGCGAAGACGGTGGCCTGGATGCCGTGGAAGAGACCGTCGAGCCAGCCCACCAGCTGCGCCTGAGCGATGCGGAGCTCGGGTTCGGAGGGGTTGCCCCGGTCGGCGAACGGCAGGGTGACCCGGGCCAGCTCCTCGCGCAGGTCGGGCGACAGGCTGGCGGCCAGCTCCCGCACCGACGTCTGGTAGATCTCCCGCAGGGTGAGACGGCCGGCATCGTCCAGCGGCGCCTGGCGGACCTCCTCCAGCAGCTGCTTGATCATCGAGGCGATCCGCATCACCTTGGCCGGGTGCTCGACCGTCTCGTTGGCCTCACCCCCGGCGCGCACGGGCGAGCCGTCGCCCACGATCTCGGGGGCCGGCTCCCGTGCCTCCTGCTGGTCGACGGCAAGCCGGTCGGGCGGGTCGAGCGGGCTGCCGGAGGACGACATGGGGCTCATCCTTGCCCGCCCGAGCCCCGCTTGACCAGAAGGGGCACGAGCGCCTCGGCCGGCGTCAGCGACCCGTGCCGGCACACCAGGCGGGACTCGCCCGTGTCGGCCGGGTCCAGGAACGCCACCGGCTCGAACGGGACGAGGGCGACGTCGCCCAGCCGGCGGGCGACCTCGGGCGACGGCCGGCCGCCCAGCCACCCCTCCTCGACGACCTCGTCGAAGGTGCGCACCCACGCCACCTCGTCGTAGAGGCGGCGGGCGGTGGCGGCCAGGCGGCCGGCCGTGCCCGGCCGGGCGTGCAGCCACCGGAACCGCCCCTCGCCCGACAGCAGGTCCACGTCGGCCATGACCTCCGGGGCCAGCTCGATGCCGGCGCCCTCCACCTGGACCTGCCCGTGGTCGGACGTCACCACCAGGGCGGCCTCGGGCGGCAGGACGTCCAGCAGGTCGCCCACCAGGCGGTCGGTGGCGACCAGCTCGGCGTCGTAGTACGAGCCGAACCCGCGGTCGTGCGCCACCTTGTCGACACCGTCGTAGTAGGCGTACACGAACGGCTCGCCCGCCCGCAGCAGGCGCCCGACCTCCACCGGCACCGCCGAGGGGAGCCGCCATCCGTGCAGGCGGGTCCCGGCCAGGTGGGCGGCGGTGAACCCGGTGGTGGCGAACTCGGCCCGGGTGACCACCGGGGGCGCCGTCCCGCCGAAGGCCGGCGAGGTCTGGAACGCCTCGGGGGGGACGGTGGGCCGGGCGTCGCCGGCCGCCGTGTTCCACCGCAGCACGTTGAGCACGTCGCGGGCGCCGACCCGGACCCGGTAGCCGACGACGCCGTGCCGGGCCGGGGGCAGGCCGGTGCTGATGGAGGTGAGGGCGGTGGCCGTGGTGGTGGGGGCCACCGACGTGATCGGCCCTCCGTCCATGGAACCGAGCACCGGCGCCAGCTCCGACCGCTCCTGCAGCTGCTCCCAGCCCAGGCCGTCGAGCACCAGCAGCACGACCTGCGCCGCCTCGCGCACGGCGAGCGGCATCCACTCCCCTGCCTCGGGGACCGGCGACAGCAGCGCCGGGACCAGCGAGGACAGGCATGCCCCGCCGTAGGCCGGGAGCACCGGGACCGGTCTGGTCTGGAGCACCTCGGGAACGTAGTACCCCCGGGGTCACCTTTTCACCGCCGGGCCCGGCCGTAGCATTGGTCCCGTGAAGGTGTCGACGAGGGGCGACTACGCCAGCCGGGCCCTGCTCTCCCTGGCCCTGCACGCCGACACCGGCCACCCGACCTCCGTACGGGACATCGCGGAGCGGACAGGCCTGCCCCAGCCCTACCTCGAGCAGATCCTCCTCGCTCTCAAGGGCGCCGGGCTGGTGCGCTCGAAGCGTGGCGTCGGCGGCGGCTACGTGCTGGCGCGCGACCCCGTCGACATCACCCTGGGCCAGATCGTCAGCGCGGTGGACGGCCCCATCGTGGCCGGCGACTTCGGGGAGCCGCACCAGGACGGCGCCTGCGACCACGAGGGCCAGTGCGTCCTGCTGGCGGTGTGGGCCGAGGTCGGCCGCCACATGCGTTCCCATCTCGACTCGTTCACCCTGGCCGACATGGTCACGTCGGCCCGGGGCGGGGCCCAGCCCGTCCAACCCCTCGCCTGATCCCCGGCGCCCGGCGCCCGGCGCCGGGCCGAGCGTCAGCCGAAGCGGCCCAGCACCTCCCGGAGATCGGCGGGCAGCTCCGAGGTGAACGACCGGCGCTCGCCGCTGACGGGGTGGTCGAACGCCAGGCGGTGGGCGTGGAGGAACGGCCGGGGCGCCAGGGCGGTCGACCGGGCGCCGCCGTAGCGGGCGTCACCCAGCACGGGGTGTCCGATGGCGGCCAGGTGGACGCGGATCTGGTGGGTGCGACCCGTCTCCAGGCGGCATTCCACGAGGGTGGCGGCGGACGGCCGGTCGAAGCGCTCCCGGACCTCGTAGCGGGTGCGGGCCTGGCGCCCGCGCGCAGAGACCGACATGCGGGTGGGGTCGCGCTCGGCCCGGCCCACGGGCGCGTCCACCAGCCCGGCCGGCGCCTCCACCGTCCCCCACACCAGGGCCAGGTAGCGACGCTCGACGTCGCGCCGCTCCAGCTGGGCCGACAGGGACCGGTGGGCCTCCGGCGTCCGGGCCACCAGCATCAGCCCCGACGTCCCCTTGTCCAGGCGGTGCACGATCCCGGGACGGTCCGGCTCGCCGACGCCGGCCAGCTCGGGCCAGCGGGCGACCAGGCCGGCGGCCAGGGTCCCCCCGGCCCGGCCGGCGCCCGGGTGGACGACGACGCCGGCCGCCTTGTCGACCACCGCCACGTCGTCGTCGGCGTAGACGACGGCGACGGCGACCGAGGGGTCGGGCGCCAGGCCGGGGGCGCCGGCGTCCTCGGGGACGTCCACCTCCAGCTCGTCGCCCTCGGCCAGGCGGCGGCTGCGCACCGCCACCACCCGCCCCCCGACCCGCACCGCGCCCTGCTCCACCAGGCGGGCGACGTCACCACGCGCCAGCCCGGTGAGCAGGGCCACCACCTTGTCGACCCGCTCGCCGCCCAGGGCGGCGGGCACCACGTCCCTCACCGGCCCGGGCCCTGTTCGGCGCGGGCGCCGGCGACGACGAGCAGGGCGGCGCCGCAGGTGATGGCGGCGTCGGCCACGTTGAACACCGGCCACCACTGGAGGTCGATGAAGTCGACGACGGCCCCCCCGTGGTCCCGGAAGAGCCGGTCGGCCAGGTTGCCGGCGGCGCCGCCGACGACCAGGCCCAGGGCGACGGCGGACGCCGTCGTGGCCGGCGTGGAGCGGCCGGCGCCGATGAGCAGGACGAGGACCACGACGCCGGCGGCGATGAGCAACGGGGCGACGCCCTTGCCGATGCCGAAGGCCGCGCCCGAGTTGAACGACAGGTTGAGCCGCAACGTCCACACGACGTCGACGGGACCGTCGGCCAGGGCCCCGAGCGCCCAGCTCTTGGTGACCTGGTCGACGGCCACCACGGCTCCGGCGGTGGCGCCGCCCACCGCCAGGCGGCGGGACGGGCGGCGCTCGGTGGCCTGGCTCAGCGCCGGGACAGGCCCCCGCTCTTGCACGCCACGCACAGGCGGGCCTGGGGCAGCGCCTTGAGGCGGGCCTTGGGGATGGGCTGGCCGCAGCTCTCGCACGTGCCGTAGGTGCCCTGGCGGATCTTGGCGATGGCGTGGTCGATCTCGTCGACGGCGGCCCTCGCCTGGGCGGACAGCGCCAGGTCGCGCTCACGGTCGATGTTGGCGGTTCCCCCCTCGCCCGACTCGTCGTCGAACTGGATGTCGCCCGGCTCCATCTCCTGCGCCATCAGGTCGGCCTGCGCCTTCAGGGCCTCGGCCTGCTCGGAGTAGACGGCGCGCTCCTGGGCGAGCAGGGCCAGCTGCTCCTGGAGGAACTTGTCGGCCGGCGCCTTGGCGGCCGACTTCCTGGCCGCCTTGGCGGGCGCCGGAGCCGCCTCGACGGCCGCCTTCGCCTTGGATTTCGCCTTGTCGGCGCCCGACGCGACCTTCTTCCCGACGTCCTTGGCGGCATCGACTGCTTTGGCGGCTCTGGTCACCGATCTCTCCGCCCTCTTTCGGCTGCGGCGTCCCTGGCGGGCTGGGGACCGTACCATGCCCCCGCTCGCTCGGGAAGGGCACCTGGCGGGGCAAGGGGCCCCAGGCGTTCGCCGCGTTCGCAGCGGCAAGGTCTGCGGCCGCTCTCGCCGCCGCCAGGGGGCCTCGACGGCTGCGGACACGGAGAAAGAACAGGGCGGAGGCGGCGCCAGCTCCGCTCGCCCGCCGGAGCACGATCCAACTCGACCGAATGGAGTGAGCGAAGCGAACGAATGAGTTCGAAGACCTAGCGAACGCCGCGGATCGACCCGGCATTCCCGACCGGCCGGTCGTCCTGCGGGCCGCCGCCGCCCGGGGCGCCGGCCGCCCCCGCCAGCAGCCGGCGCACGTCGTCGGCCTCGATCCCGCTGACGCGCACCCGCTTGGACCGGCTCTCCGGGCCGCTGACCAGCTCGACCTGCCCGGCCGGGACGCCCAGGGTGGACGCCACCAGGGCGACGCAGGCGTCGTTGGCCCGCCCCCGCTCCGGTGGGGCCGCCACCCGCACCTTGAGGGCGTCGCCGTGGCGGCCCGTGACCGCCGTGCGCCCTGCCCCCGGCACCACGTGCAGGCGCAGGACCACCGAACCATCGTCTCCCACGTCGAACACGTCACCGGTCATGTAAGCACCTCGGGTCCACCACTCGGCTCGGGGCACGGGGTCAGATGGGTGCCCCGGTGGTTTCGGGACGAGGCGAGCAATGTCGGTCTGCGGGTCGCGTGTTGAGCGTGTCGCCGCGCAGCAGTGATTGCCTG
>DATLFN010000012.1 GCA_035540975.1 Acidimicrobiales bacterium | reverse complement strand
CAGGCAATCACTGCTGCGCGGCGACACGCTCAACACGCGACCCGCAGACCGACATTGCTCGCCTCGTCCCGAAACCACCGGGGCACCCATCTGACCCCGTGCCCCGAGCCGAGTGGTGGACCCGAGGTGCTTACATGACCGTGTCGGAGGTCGTCGAGGTCGAGGGCCACATCATCGACTCGCTGACGCTGGCCAAGGTCATGGACGTGATCCTCGCCGCCGGTGCCGACTACCGGGTGCTGGACGTCCACATCGGGCGCACCAACCACGACGAGAGCCGGGCCCGCCTGGAGGTCGTGGCCGACGACGAGGACACCCTCACGTCCGTGCTCGTCGAGCTCCAGGCGCACGGCGCCAATCGGGCCCACGTGGTGGACGCCGAGCTGGTGGCGGCCGACCGGGACGGGGTGCTGCCGGCCGGCTTCTACTCGACGACCAACCTGCCGACGGCGGTCCGGGTGGCGGGCCGGTGGGTCGAGGTGGAGAACCCGGAGATGGACTGCGGGCTGGTCGTCACGGCCGGCGGCCGGGCCCGGACGGTCCCCATGCACCGGGTGCGGGTCGGCGACCTCGTCGTGGTCGGCCACGAGGGCATCCGGGTGACGCCCCCGGCGCGGCCCCGGGGCGCCAGCCCGTTCGAGTTCATGAGCTCGGAGGTGTCCTCAGAGAAGCCCAAGGCCCTGCTGGTCGCCGACGTCGCCGCGCGCATGCGCATGCAGCGCGAGGCGGGAAGCCGCATCCTGGCGGTGTGCGGGCCCGCCGTCGTCCACACCGGGGCGGCGCCGTCCGTGGCCCGCATGGTCCGCGACGGGTGGATCGACGTCCTGTTCGCCGGCAACGGCTTCGCCGCCCACGACATCGAGACCAACGTCATGGGCACCTCGCTCGGCGTGTCGGTGGACGCCGGCATCGCCGCCGAGGGCGGCCACGCCAACCACCTCCGGGTCATCAACGAGGTCCGCCGCTACGGGTCGATCGCGGCGGCCGTCGATGCCGGGTACGTGGACGGCGGCGTGATGTACGAGTGCGTGAAGCGGGGCGTGCCCTTCGTGCTGGGCGGCTCCATCCGCGACGACGGTCCCCTGCCCGACGTGTACGCCGACGTGGTGGAGGCGGCCGACGCCATGCGCTACCTGCTCCCGGGGGTCGGCGTGGCCCTGATGCTGGCGTCCACACTCCACGCCATCGCCACCGGCAACTGCCTGCCGTCGGGCGTCGAGACCTTCTGCGTGGACATCAACCAGGCGGTCGTCACCAAGCTGGCCGACCGGGGCAGCCACCAGGCCCTGGGGATCGTCACCGACGTCGGGCTGTTCGCCGAGGGCCTCTGCCAGGAGCTGTGCGGGTGAGACCGGGGCCGTGAGGGGCCTCCCGTGGGGGCGGCGCTACCTGATGTGCCCGCCCGAGCACTTCGGGGTGCTCTACGAGATCAACACGTGGATGAGCGTCGAGGTGGCCGTCGACCCCGAGCGGGCCCGCGTGCAGTGGGCCGCGCTGGTGGACGCACTGCGGGGCTCGGGCGCCGTGGTCGAGCTCATGGAGCCGGTCGAGGGCCTGCCCGACCTGGTGTTCACCGCCAACGCCGGCGTGGTCAGCGGCTCTCGTTACGTGCCCGCCCGGTTCCGCCACCCCGAGCGCCAGGAGGAGGTGCCCCACGACGTCGCCTGGTTCGAGGCCCGCGGGTACGAGGTCGCACCGCTGCCCGCCGACGTCTCCCACGAGGGGGCGGGCGACGCCCTGCCCTTCGCCGGCGTCCTCCTGTCCGGCTACCGCACCCGCTCCGACGCCGCCTCGCACACGGCCCTGTCCCGGCTCACCGGCGCACCGGTACGGTCGGTCGAGCTGGTCGACCCCCGCCTCTACCACCTCGACCTGACCTTCTGCCCGCTCGACGACCGCCGGGCCATCGTGGCCCCGACCGGGTGGGACCGCTACGGCTGCAAGGTGGTCGAGGCCCTGGTGCCCGAGCCGCTGGTCCTCGAGGAGCACGAGGCGCTGGCCTTCTGCGCCAACTCGGTCGTGGTCGGCGACGTGGTGCACATGCCGTCGTGCCCGCCCGCCGTCGGCCGCACGCTGGAGTCGTGGGGGTTCGAGGTGGCGGTGCACGACGTGGGCGAGTTCCTCAAGGCGGGCGGCGCCTGCCGCTGCCTCACTCTCGCCCTCGACGTCGACCTCCGCACCTCCCACCGGGCGTGACGGAGGGGCCGACGGACCGGCCCCTCCGTCACGATTGCTCCCGTCGGGCGGGGCGGCTCACGGGTCCCGGAAGATGAACAGCCCGTAGTCCCGGTCGCTGGCCAGGATGAGCACCTCGTCGCCCGTCACGTTCGGGTCGTCGGCCGGGTTGGGGATCACCTCCACGCCCCAGAAGTTGTTGCCCTCCGGGTCGAGGTAGCCGCCCACCTCGACCAGCTCGCAGGTGGCGTTGTCGGCCGGGTTCGAGCATTGGATCTGGACCGCCACCAGGCCGCCCGCGTAGTACGACAGGTAGGCCAGGCTCGGGTCGGTGGGGTCGGTGGCCACCTCGTGGACCGTCAGGTCGCCGAACCCGGTGGCGAACGCCGGGTCCATGGCCTCGGGGATGGCGAACGTGTCGAGGTCGTCGCCGGTGGCAGCGTCGAACAGGTGGACGTAGCCCCAGCCGTCGAAGGCGCTGGTGAGCGTCAACGTGTCGCCGACGGTGCCGACCGTGGGGTACGACTCCGGATATGTGAAGTTGTCGGCCGCGTTCGGGTCGTCGAACAGCTCGTGCATGGCGCGGTGACCGACGCAGAGCGCCGAGATCTGGACGTCGAACTCGTGGCCCATGGCGCCGCAGAAGTAGGCGTCCGGCCCGAGGCCGCCGAGCGCGCCCGTGTGATGGTTGGCCACGATCACCAGGTCGTAGCCGAGGAGCTGCCCTGTCTCCACCTTCTCGGAGAAGAAGCACGCCGCGCCGGAGGCGCTGGGGTCACCCGCCGGGCCCCGCTGGACCACCAGGATCGCCTCCTCGTCGGGAGCCAGGTCCAAGGTGTCGGCCGAGGGGATCGAGGCCCGGTCGGCGGGGCAGGCGTAGCCGCCGAACACCGTCGGCCCGCTGATCTCTGTTGCGTCCTGGATGGGGACCGTCCAGGAGAACTCGCTGGCGTCGTAGAGGCCCCCGTCGTCGGTGCTGATGCGGTAGCGGTACGGAGCGAAGTCCTCGTCGGTCCCGATGAAGAACCGGTTGTCGGCGGTGAACTCGGCCTGGTGGGCGTTGCCCTCCGGGGTGAGGGCGGTGCCCGTCTGCTCCAGCAACTCCGGGTCGATCGCCGCGAAGTCGGTGTCGTAGAGGAAGATGGGGTTGGCCGGGTCGGTGACGTCCAGCAGGACGTACCCACCGTCCCAGTACGAGGCGATCATGATGCACCTGCCGGCATAGGTGCCGGTGGTCATGCACTTGACCGTCATGTCGTGCAGGAACGAATCGGCCAGGTTGAGCTCGGGCTGGGCGACGTTGAAGGTGTTGAGGTTCAGCTCGCTGATGAGCCGCGGGCGCCGGGGGTTGGTGATGTCGAAGATGTCGACGTCCGCGAGGTCCTCCTCGTCCTGGAGCACGAGGTAGGCGCTGGACGACCCCGGCGGCTGCCACACGAAGGCGCTGTGGGTCTGGTGGGTGTCGGACTTGGTGCGCTCGCCCCAGCCCTCGGCCAGCTTCACCGGCTTCAGCGGGTTGGTGACGTCGTACAGCATGAACCCGCCCTTGTAGTTCTTGCCGCACGCCTCGGCGTTCATGACCAGCACGTCGCCGGTGAACTTGGCGGTCTCGATGTGCAGCACCTGCATCCCCTCGCCGGGACGGGTGTCCTGGGGCATGGGGATGAAGTTGACCTCCCGCGGGTTGGACGGGTCGGAGATGTCGATGACCCAGGCGCCGGCGTCGGGCGAGTTGACGCCGCCCTTCTCGGGGCCGGCGCAGTCGGGCTCGCCCCAGTTGGCGAGGTAGGCGTAGTCCCCGAAGGCCGCGACGTCGGCCACCAGGCCCTCCGTCTCGGTGACCTCCACCTGGCCGACGAGCTCGATCTTCCCGTAGTCCCCGGTCCCCGTCAGGTGGCCGTCGGTCGGCCCGTGCTGCTGTGGGTGGGCCGACGCCGTGGTCGGCGAGCCCAACACCACGAGGGCCAGGGCCAGCCCGGTCCCCAACAGCGCCTTCGTCCGCATCGGCACCTCCTCGTCTTCCCCGCTCCACCGGCGCGGTACGGATCGCCAAAAAGCCTCCCATTTCTCCCGAGCCCGCGCACCCCCCAATCGCCAGAGCCGCCCCGGATTCGTCGGTTCCTCTAGACGGCCTGCGGTTCCACCTGGAAGGCCCGCCACAGGCGGGCGTAGTGGCCGCCCCGGCCCAGCAGCTCGGCGTGGGTGCCCTCCTCCACCACCCGGCCCGCGTCCACCACCACGACCCGGTCCGCCACCGCGGCGGTCGGCAGCCGGTGGGCGACCAGGATCGTCGTGCGGCCGTGGGCGACCGCCTGCATGGCCCGGGCGACCCGCGCCTCGGTCACCAGGTCGAGGTTCGACGTCGCCTCGTCCAGGAGCAGCACGGCCGGGTCGACGAGGTGGGCGCGGGCCAGGGCCAGGAGCTGGCGCTGCCCGGCCGACAGGGACCGGCCCCGCTCGGTGATGGGGTGGAGGTACCCGCCGGGGAGGCGGGCGATCAGCTCGTGGGCGCCGACCGCCCGGGCCGCCGCCTCCACCTCGGCCTCGGTGACGTCCCGGCGCCCGTAGGCGATGTTGTCCCGCACCGTCCCCGAGAACAGGAACACCTCCTGGGGGACGTAGCCGAGCTGGCGGCGGTAGGCGTCCAGGTCGATCTCCCGCAGGTCGACCCCGTCCACCGTGACGGAGCCCTCGGTGGGGTCGTAGAAGCGCGCCAGCAGCTTCACCAGGGTGGACTTGCCGGCGCCCGTCTCCCCCACCAGGGCCACCCGCTCGCCCGCCCGCACCGACAGGTCGACACCGGCGAGGGCGTCCCCGGTGGCCGTCGGGTACCGGAAGCGCACCCCCTCGAACCGCACCTCGCCCGCCAGCCGGCCGACGGGGACGGGCGAGGCCGGGCGGGGCGTGGACGTCGGGGTGGCGAGCAGGGCCGCCACCTGCCGCATCGACGCCCGGGCCTGCTGGTAGCTGTCGAACACGTGCGACAGCTGCTGGACGGGCGAGAAGAGCTGGTTGAGGTACAGCAGGAAGGCGACCAGCTCGCCCGGGGTGAGCGTGCCCGCCCGTACCCGCCCGGCGCCCACGCCGAGGACCACCACGGCCGCCACCTCGGCCAGCAGCTCCACCAGCGGGAAGTAGGTCGCCACCAGCCGCTGGGCGCCGAGCCGGGCGCTGACGTACTCCCCGCTGATCCGCCGGAACTCGCCGATGTTGCGCCCCTCGCGCCCGTACGCCTGGGCCACCCGGACCCCCGACAGGTTCTCCTGGAGGGTGGCGTTGACGGTTGCGATCCGCTCGCGGGCGGTGTCGTAGGCGGCCGCCGACGTGCGCCGGAACCACACGGTGGCGGCCGTCAGCGGCACCAGCACGGCCATGGTGGCGAGCGACAGGCGCACGTCCATCACCACCAGGGCGACGGCCACGCCGCCGAAGCTGAGGAGGCTCACCACCGCGTTCAGCAGCCCGTTCTGGAGCAGGGTGGAGAGGCTCTCCACGTCGGTGGTCATCCGGGTCATGATCCGCCCCGGCATCTCCCGGTCGTAGAAGTCCAGGCCGAGGGACTGGAGATGGGCGAAGATGCGCACCCGCAGCCCGAACAGCAGCTCCTCGGCCGTGCGCCGGGTGTACCGCTGCTGGGTGTAGACGTTGGCCCAGTTGGCCAGGGCGACGGCCAGGAAGGCGATGCTGGCCGCCCACAGCGCCCGCTCGGAACCGGCGACCACGCCGGCGTCCAGCCCCCGCCGCACGAGCGCCGGTCCCGCCAGCGCGGCCAGGGTGTCGAGCGCCACCAGGAGCAGCCCGACGGCGAGCGGGCCGCGGTAGGGCGCGACGACGCGGCGGAGCCCGAAGCGGGTGTCGCCGGGCGCTCCGGCCTCCGCCACCAGCTCCCGGGCCCGGGGCGACGGCCGGTCGGTGGCCGGCGGAAGGGCCTCGACCGCTTCCACGAGCTCCTGCGTGGTGCCCATGCGGGCCAGGAAGTCGGACGCACCGGGGCCGCTCAGGAGCGAGCCGTGACCGGCCGGGCCGACCGCCCCGCCCGTGGGTGCCGACGTCACCCGGGGGCGCGGCGCCTCTCCGGCGGTGCCGGCCGCCGGCCGCCACAGGGCGGCCGTGACCCCGCCGTCGTCGCCCTCGCCGGCGGCGCCGGCCCGGGCCAGGTCGGCCTCCGCCTCCGCTCCGTTCGGCGGGCCGGGTGCCTCGTCGCCCTCGACGGTGTCCCCGGGCCCGGCCAGCAGACGCCGGTAGAGCGGGCAGCGGGCCAGCAGCTCGGCGTCGGTCCCGACGTCCACCACGGCGCCGCCGTCGACGACCGCGATGCGGTCGGCCAGATGGAGCGTGGAGCGCCGGTGGGCGACCAGCAACGTCGTCCGCCCGCGCAGGATCCGGCGCAGGGTGGCGTGGATCTCGGCCTCCACCCGTGAGTCGACGGCCGAGGTGGCGTCGTCGAGCACGAGGACCCGGGGGTCGGTGAGCAGGGCCCGGGCGAGGGCGACGCGCTGGCGCTGGCCGCCCGACAGGGTCAGCCCCCGGTCGCCGAGGACGGTGTCGTACCCGTCGGGGAGGGCGGCCACGAAGTCGTGCGCCTCCGCCGCCCGGGCGGCGGCCACCACCTCGTCGTCGGTGGCGTCGGGCCGCCCGTAGGCGATGTTGGCCCGGACGGTGTCGGAGAACAGGAACGTCTCCTCGAACACCACGCCGACCTGGCGGCGCAGTGACTCGAAGGTGGCGTCCCGCACGTCCGTCCCGTCGACGCGGACCACCCCGGCGTGCACGTCGTAGAAGCGCTGCAGCAGCATGGCGACGGTCGACTTGCCCGACCCCGACGTCCCCACCAGGGCCACCGTCTCCCCGGGCCGGACGGACAGGTCGAAGCCGGCCAGGACGGGCTCGGAGCGCAGGTACCCGAAGCTCACCCCCTCGAAGGCCACCTCGCCCTGCAGCGGCGGGAGGGTAACGGCGCCGGGCCGCTCGGCCACGCCCGGGTTGGAGTCGAGCACCTCGAAGATGCGCTCGGTGCCCGCCCGCGCCTGCTGGCCCACCACCAGCAGGGCCGACAGCATGCGCACGGGCCCGACCAGCTGGACGAGGTACGACGAGAAGGCGAGGAAGGTGCCGACGCTGATGCGCCCGTGCAGCGCCAGCCACCCGCCGAGGGCCAGGACCGCCACCTGGGAGAGGGCCGGCACCAGCTGGAAGGTGGCGGCGTAGCGGGCCTCGATGCGGGCGGCGCGCATGCGCGAGGCGAACAGGTCCTCACCGGCGCGGGTGAGGCGCTCCAGCTCGCGGCTCTCCTGCCCGAACGCCTTCACCACCCGGACGCCGCTGACCGCCTCCTCCACCACGCCGGCGACCTCGGCCGCCCGCTGGGACGCGTCCCAGGCGGCGGGGAACACCGTGGTGCGCAGGCGGGCGGCCAAGACGAGCAGGAGGGGGACGGCGACCAGCGCGACCACGGTCAACAGCGGTGACAGCACCGTCATGACGGCGAGCGACACCACCAGCATCACCACGTTGCCGGCCATCAGGGGCAGGAAGTTCAAGAGGGTCTGCACCAACATCACGTCCGAGCCGGCCCGGGACACCAGCTGGCCGGTGTGCGCCTCGTCGTGGCGGGCGAAGTCGAGGCGCTGGAGGCGGGCGAAGATGTCGTTGCGCAGGTCGTGCTGGACGAGCAGGGCCAGCCGGCCGCCCACGTAGCGGCGGACGTGCGCCGCCCCGAACCGGACGACACCGGCGCCCACCAGCACGCCCAACCACAGTCCGAGGGGCCGGCGCCGGTCGAGGACCACGTCATCGACGACGACCTTCTGGGCCAGGGGGATCAGGGCGGCGACGGTGAGGCCGACGAAGGCGGCGCCGAAGCACAGGACGACGTCGCGGCGGTGCGCCCGCAGGTAGGGCCACAGCCGGCGGGCCCAGCCGCCGGCCGGTGGGGTGGCGTCCTCGGGTGGTGCGGTGGTGTGCTCCAAGCGGCCCTCGCCTCCCTCGGAAGGCTACGGGAGCACCGCGTCGAGCCGGCCGCTCGGGTCGGCCAGCATCGGTCGGACCCGCACCATGGCGGCCCGCCTCGGCGGCTCGCTGAACCCGAAGGCGGCCGCCTTCCACCTCGGGCGCAGCGGGCCCAGGTCGCGGCCCGCCACCGTCGCCCGGGCCGCCGCCACGGGGCGGTACTCGTCGGCCCGGTACCACTCCCGCACGCCCGTCGGGCTGGTGCCGTAGGTCTGCACCCGGACCAGGGCGTGCGCCACCGGTGCCTCCACCCAACGGGTCACCGCCGGCGTGCGCAGCGGGGCGAACGGGATGCGCCACCCCCGGCCACCGGTGACGTGGAGCCGGACGTCACCGGCCGTGACGTCGAGCTCGGCGCCCGCCAGCGCCGCCACCAAGGGCACCACGTCGACCCGGTCGAAGGTGTAGACGGCCGACACGAACGCCCCCGCCCCGCCGCTCGGCACGAGCAGCCGCCGCTGGCCGTCGGGCGTCGCCCACATGACGTCGGCGAAGGGGCCGATGGGCGAGCGCTCCCAGCACCCCACCACGAACCGGTCGCCACTGGCGAAGCCGGCACTCGTGATGGTCCCTACGAGCCGATGTCGACGCGGTCGCGCCTGCGGTTCCTGGTGACGATCGACCACGCCGCCACGGCGAAGGCCACGGACACGAGCGCCAGCGCGAGGTGGACGACCTTGAAGGCGGCGCCGTGCTCGCCGTCCCGGAGGATGTTCCATATCCGGTTGCCCCACACGAACACCGTCCAGCCAGCGAAGGCCCGCAGCACGAGGGCGTCACGACTCGACATGCCGCCAAGATAGCGGCACCCCCGGGCGTGTCCCAGTCGCGGACCGGCCGCACCGGGCGCCGGTCTCGTCAGAGGACCTTGGAGAGGAAGGCCCGGGTGCGGGCCTGCCGCGGGTTGCCGATGACCTCGACGGGTGGGCCCTGCTCCACGATCACGCCCTCGTCGACGAAGACGACCCGGTCGGCGACCGTGCGGGCGAAGCCCATCTCGTGGGTGACCACCACCATGGTCATCCCGCCCTCGGCCAGGTCCCGCATCACGCCCAGCACCTCGCCGACCAGCTCGGGGTCCAGGGCCGACGTGACCTCGTCGAACAGCATGACGGTGGGCTCCATGGCGAGGGCCCGGGCGATCGCCACCCGCTGCTGCTGGCCGCCCGAGAGCCGGGACGGGTAGGCGTCGGCCCGGGCCGCCAGGCCGACCCGCTCGAGCATCGCCCTCCCCCGCTCGTCGGCCGCCCGCCGGTCCAGCTTCAGCACCGTCCGCAGGGCCAGGGTGACGTTGCCGAGCGCCGTCTTGTGCGGGAACAGGTTGAACTGCTGGAACACCATGCCCATCGACGTCCGCACCCGGTCGAGGTCGACCCGGGGGTCGGTGACCTCCACGCCGTCGACCACGATCCGCCCGGCGGTGGGCTCCTCCAGCCGGTTGATGCAACGCAGCAGCGTGGACTTCCCCGAGCCGGACGGACCGATGACGCACACGACCTCGCGGTTGGCGACCTCCAGGTCGATGCCCTTCAGCACCTCGGTGTCGCCGAAGCGCTTCACGAGGCCCTCGACGACGATGGTGGGATCGCTCATCGCGACGCCCGGGCGCGCCCTTCGAGCACGGCGACGGCCCGCAGCAGCGGGAGGGTGATGACGAGGTAGGCGAGGCCGCCGGCGACGAGGGGCGACGTGTCGCCCGTGCGGTTCACGGCGTCGCGGACGTACTTGAGGATCTCCTTGCCGCCCGCCTCGGTGCCGAGCACGGCCAGCAGCGAGGTGTCCTTGAACAGCAGGGCCAGCTCGTTGGTGAGGGGCGGGATCACCAGCCGGAAGGCCTGGGGCAGCACCACCCGCCGCATGGCCGTCCGGTACCTCATGCCGAGCGAGCGGGCCGCCTCCATCTGGCCCCTGGGGACGCCCTCGATGCCGGCCCGCACCGTCTCGGCGATGTAGGCGCCGGCCACGAGGGCGAGCGCCATGCACCCGGGCGTGTACTTCCGGAACGGGTACTCCAGCCCGGGGAAGGCGATCGGGACGCCGAAGCCGATGAACACGATGACCAGCAGGGCGGGGAGCCCGCGGAACACGTCGACGACGGTGGCCGCCGGCCACCGCAGCCACCGGGTGCGGCTGATGCGCATGAGGGCGAGCACCAGGCCGAGCGCCAGCCCGCCCGAGAACCCCAGCACGGTGAACACGAGCGTGTTCTTCATGGCCTCGGTGACGAGTCCCGGGAACAGGTCGGCGATGACGTCGAGGTCGAAGAACTCGTCGAGCAGGCGGTCCACGACCGCGACCGGGGCTCAGCGGGGGGAGGGGCCGGAGCCCGCTCCCCCCGGCCCCCGTCGGCAAGGTCCGTGGCCGCACTCGCCGCCGCAGGCGGCCTCTGCGGCTGCCGACACCGACAAAGGACAGCGCGGAGGCGGCGCGAGCTCCGCTCGCCCGCCGCAGCACGATCCGACTCGACCGAATGGAGTGACCGAAGCGAACGGATGAGGTCGAAGCACTAGACGGCCCCGGCGGTGTCGCCCAGGAACCGGCGCAGGATCGTCGGGTACGTGTCGTCCGCCTTCACCTGCTCCAGGGCGTCGTCGATCGCCGCCTTCAGCTCGGCGCTGCCCTTCTTCATGGCGAAGCCGTACTGCTCCTTCTCGGCCTCGGTGAACACCTTGGCCACGACCGTCTCGCCCGTCGTCTTGGCGTTGTACGAGTTGACCGGGAGGTCCTGGAGGGCGGCGTCGACCTGCCTGGCCCTCAGCGCCGTGAACAGCTCATCGGCGCCGGTGAACTCGCGGATCGTCGCCCCCTCGGCGTTGGCCCGGGCGTAGGCGGCGCCCGTCGTCTCCGACTGCACGCCGATGGTCCGGCCGGCGAGCTTGTCGAGGTCGCCGAGCGTCGCCTCCTCGCCCTTGCGCACCAGCAGGGACTGGTTGATCTCGTAGTAGCCCTCCGAGAAGTCGAGCGTCTCCAGGCGCTCGGGGGTGATGCTCACCGAGGAGGCGACGATGTCGCACTCCCCGGCGTTCAGCGCGGCGAAGATCGACTCGAAGTCCACGTCCTTGAACTCGGCCGTGAGGCCCAGCCGCCCGGCCACGGCCCGGACCAGCTCGATGTCGATGCCGTCGAACTTCCCGTCCTGCTCGAACTCGAAGGGGGCGTACGGGATGTCCGTGCAGGCGGTGAGCCTGCCCTCCGACACCAGGTCGAGGTTCTCGCCCGGCGTGGCGCCCCCGGCCGCCGTGGTCGACGTGGCGCTGGTCTCCACGTCGTCGTCGTCGCCGCAGGCGGCGCCCAGCAGCGCCAGGGCGGCGACCAGCACGAGCAGGCGGGAGCGGACGGGACGGATGGTCATGGCGTCTCCTCCAGGATCTCCGGCTGGGTGGGCGGAGCCGGCCGCTGGGGCCCCCATGGGAGATGGTCCATGAAGACCCAGGTCCGGCGGTGGATGGCGGTCGGCCCCCATGCCTTGAGGGCGGCCTTGTGGCGGGGGCACGGGTACCCCTTGTTGAGGTCGAAGTCGTACCCCGGGAAGTGGGGCGCCTCGCCCCGCATGAGGCGGTCTCGGGTGACCTTGGCCAGCAGGGCGGCGGCCGAGATGGACAGGCACGTGGCGTCGCCCTTCACGATACGCGTCGTGGCCGACGGGCCCAGGCCGACGAAGTCCCAGCGGCCGTCGACGAGCACGTGCGTCGGTCGGACGCCGAGGCCGGCGAGGGCCCGGCGGGCCGCCAGCCGCTGCGCCTCCGACATGCCGAGCCGGTCGCACTCCTCCTGGGAGGCGTGGCCGACGGCCCACGCCCGGCACCACGACGCCACCCGGTCGTACAGGTGCTCACGCTCCGGCTCGGTGAGCATCTTGGAGTCCCGCACCTTGTAGACCCGCCGGTCGGTGGGCGCCACGGCGGCGCCGACGCTGATGGGGCCCGCCCAGGCGCCCCGCCCGACCTCGTCCACGCCGACCACCACGTCGTGCCCGTCCGCCCACAGCGCCCGCTCGCGGGCCAGCGTCGGCGCCGCGGGACGAAGGGAGGGGCGCAGCTGATGGCCGGCGGTCGCCACGGCCGCGGACGCTAGCGGGCGGTCAACTCAGCGTCACGGACGCTTCGCCGTCGGCGACCTCGCCGATGGCGACGAAGCCGGCGTCGGCCAGGCGCCCGGCGGCGGCCGCCGGCACCGCCGCCAGCAGGCCGCCCGACGTCTGGGGGTCGTACGCCAGCGCCTCGAGGGCCGGACCGGCGGTGGACGTGACGATGCGCTCGAGGTGCGACCGGTTGCGGGCGTCGCCGCCCGTGCGGACGCCCGCCTCGGCCGCCTGGAGGGCGCCCTCGTAGAGCGGCAGGGCGGCGGAGTCGATGCGGACGACGGCGCCCGACCGCTCCGCCATCTCCCACGAGTGGCCGAGGAGGCCGAACCCGGTGACGTCGGTGACGGCGTGCGGAGGCTCGTCGAGGACCAGGAGCGCCTCGGCGGCCGCCCGGTTCAGCACCCGCATGCGGGCGATGGCCGCCGTCTTGTCCTCGGGCGAGCCCCCCGCCAGCACGATGCCGGTGCCGAGGGGCTTGGAGAGCACCAGCACGTCGCCCGGCCGGGCCCCCGCCTTCGTCCAGACCCGGTCGGGGTGCACCAGGCCCTGCACGGCCAGGCCGAAGATCGGCTCCTCGGAGCGGATGGTGTGGCCGCCGGCGACCACGCCGCCGGCCTGGCCGACCACCTCGCCGGCGGCGCCGAGGATGGCGGCCACCGCCTCCACCGGCATGCGCTCGGGGAAGGCCGAGATGTTGAGGGCCAGGACGACCCGGGCCCCCATGGCGAACACGTCGCTGCACGCGTTGGCGGCGGCTACGGCGCCGAAGTCGGCCGGGTCGTCGACCAGCGGCGGGAAGAAGTCGGTGGTCGACACCAGGGCCAGGTCCTCGGTCAGCCGGTACACGGCGGCGTCGTCGAACGGCGCCAGGCCGACGAGCAGGTCCGACGACGCGCAGGCGAGCTGGCGCACGAGGGCGTTCAGGGGCGCCGCGCCCCACTTCGCCGCGCATCCCCCGCACGACGTCCACTCGGTCAGCTTCAGCTCGGTCACGGTCATGGAGCCCAGCGTACGGCCGGGGTGGCGCTACGGGGCCGTCGGGCCGGCGACCTCGGCGTCGATCCACCGCAGGTAGCCGGCGCTGCCCGCCACGATCGGCGTGGCGGTCACCTCGGGCGTCTCGTAGCTGTGGCGCCGCCCGATCTCGGCCATCGCCTCGCCGACGGCGGCAGCCGTGGTCTTGGCCAGCAGCAGCCACTCGTCGGCCGACTCGACCCGCCCCGCCCAACGGTACCGGCTGCGGACCGGCCCGAGGACCTGCACGCAGGCGGCCAGCCGGCGGTCGAGGAGGGCGTCGGCGATGGCCGCCGCCTCGTCCTCGCTCCCTGCCGCCGTCAGGACCTGGTAGTGCCTCGCGTCGTCCATGGAGCCATCCTGCTACGGGGTGAAGTGGGCGGGGCGGCCCAGGAGCGTCGCCACGTGGGCGCCGTCGCGGAACACCGTGATGTCGCCGTCGACGGACACCTTGAGCACCACCCTCGCCGTCTCCGACAGGGTCTTGGCGGCGGCCGTACGGGCACCTTCGTGCTCGCTGTCCGTGCTGGTGACGATGGCACCGTAGGCCAGCAGGCGCCCGTGCCGGTCCAGCACCGTGGCGCCGTCGAGGAGGGCGAGGCGGGCGAGGGTGTGCTCATCGAGTTCCTCGGCGTCGATGAGGTGGTGGAGCCGCGCCTCGGGCCGGATCTCCCTCGCCGTCCGGATCACCTCGTGGCGCAGGTCGTAGCGGTCCTTGGGCGGGACGACCCCGTCGAGGACGGCGGCGTCGTCGACGATGGCGAGGATGGCCCCGCCCGGTTGGGCCGAGATCATGAAGGCGGCCCGCGTCACCATCTCGGCGACCGACCCGCCACCGATCATCCGGGAGATGAGCGACGCCAGCTCGAGCGGGAAGGCCGTCCAGTGCTCGCCCCGGCGGACGAGCAGGGGCTGCCCGTCCACGAACGTCCAGATGCTGCGGTCGGCCCGGACGAAGAACCCCAGGCCGCCCAGCGCGCTGGTGGCGGCGGCGACCAGCGAGCCGCTCTCCACCGAGTCGTCCTCGTGGACGTGGGAGGGGTCGACGTGGGGCGCCAGCCGCTCGAAGCGGTGGCGCTGGAGCTCGGTCCGGGCCCGGCCCTCGGGATCGACGACCAGGACCGAGCGCTGGCCGTCGAACAGCAGTGGCGCCCGCTTGGCGGCCCGGACGTCCCGGGGGTACGCGAACTCCAGCCTCGGCCGGTCCCGCAGGACGTCGGCCACGATGACACCATGGGTCAGGTCGTGGGACTCCACCCGTGTGCCACCCAGCTCGACGAGGAACTCGAGCGTCTCGGCGACCAACTCCGAGCGGGGCGGACGGCCGAGGCGCGACGCCAGGTAGTCGGTCAGCACCTCGGTGGCGAGGGTGTCGCGCAGCGCCCGGCGCTGGGCGGGGGCGACGGCGGCGTCCCCCGTCGCATGGTGGTGGCGGAAGCGGCCGGCGGCCCGGATGGCGGCGGAGGGCAGGGTGTCGAGCAGCTCGACGATCGAGGTGCGCCGCCCGGACGCGACCAGCCGCGCCACCCGCTCGTCGAGGCGCAGGGTGACGGTGGCGTGCCAGCCCGACGGGCCGGGGCCGGTGGCCGTCGCCATGCCCGGCTCCGGCGGCGGCTCGGCGGGAGGCCCGTCGCTCGGGGCGTAGGTCAGGTCGACCGTCGACCCCTCCAGGACGTCGGTGACGGCGGCGGCCATCGCCTCGCCCAGGGGGTCAGCCGGGGGCGTCCCCCCCGTGGACGTCCGCAGGCAGGCCATGGACGACAGTGTCGCGTCACCCGCCGCCGGCGCGATGCGGGCGACCTCACGTTCCGGGGCCGCCGGACGTTGGCCCCGGTGTGAGCGTGCGCCCGTTCGAGGCCGTCGTCGCCGACCACGGGCCGGTGGTGCTCCGGGTCGTGCGCGCCCTGCTCGGCCCCGCCGACGCCGACGACGCCTGGTCCGAGACGTTCCTCGCGGCCCTGGAGGCCTATCCCAGGCTGCGCCCGGGGAGCGACGTGCGGGCGTGGCTCGTGACCATCGCCCACCGCAAGGCGGTCGACCGCCTGCGGGCGTCGTCGCGCGCCCCCGTCGCCAGCGCGGACGTTGCCACCCTGGCCGGGGGCGTCGAGGACGGTTTCGACGAGGCGGTGGCGGAGCGGGACCCGGCGCTGTGGGCGGCGCTGGCGGCGCTGCCGTTCAAGCAGCGGGCGGCCGTCGCCTACCACCACGTGGCCGGCCTGCCCTACGCCGAGGTCGGCGCCCTCATCGGCAGCAGCGAGGTGGCGGCCCGCCGGTCGGCGTCCGACGGCGTGGCCGCCCTGCGCAGGACGTGGGCACGGGAGGAGGCGTCGTGACGACCGACGGGCAGCTGGTGGCCCACCTCACCGGTCCGGTACCGGGCTGGGCCGACGGCGACGACGGCGAGGTCGTCGGGCGGCTCCACGCCCGCCTCGTCGACTCGGCCGCCGGCGCCGGCCTCCTCGACGTGGCCTACCGCACGGTCGCCACGCCCATCGGGACGCTGCTGGTGGCCGCGACGCCGGAAGGGCTGGTGCGGGTCGCGTTCGACGTGGAGGGCCACGACGCCGTCCTGGAGGCGATCGCCTCGAGGGTCAGCCGACGGGTCCTCCACGCCCCGGCCCGCCTCGACGACGCCGCCCGCCAGCTCGACGAGTACTTCGCCGGGCGCCGCCGGCGCTTCGACCTCGCCGTCGACCTCCGCCTCGCCTCGCCGTTCCGCCGCGTCGTACTCGAGCACCTGCGCACCATCGGCTACGGGCGCACGGAGAGCTACGCGACCGTCGCCGCCGCCTCGGGCAGCCCGGCCGCCGTGCGCGCCGTGGGCACGGCGTGCGCCACCAACCCCGTCCCGGTCGTCGTCCCCTGCCACCGCGTCGTCCGCAGCGACGGAACCCTCGGCGGCTACCTGGGCGGCCTCGACGTGAAGCGGGCGCTCCTGGCGCTGGAAGCGGCGTAGGCGGACCGCCGGCACCGGTTCCGGCGGCAAGAAGGGGCGCTATGCGCCCTTTTCGCCGACGGGAGCGACGGGTGGGGCGGACGGGCGGACGGCCGGGAGCAGCGGGCGCCACACGGCGGGCGGTCGAGGTGCGGGAGCGGCCCGGGGGAGCGTGACGGCTCCGGCCCGCGCTCCTACCGGGTGGGGACGAAGCCGGTGTGCTCGGGCTTGGCCTCCCGCAGCATGAGCGTGGGGATGACGTCGACGGCCCGCTTGCCCTCGTGGAGCACGGCCACGACCTGCTCGGCGATCGGCATCTCCACGCCGACGGTCGCCGCCAGCTCGAGCACGACCCGCGAGGTGTTCACGCCCTCGGCCACCATGCGCGTCCCCGCCAGCACCTCGGCGGGCGCCCGGCCCCGGCCCAGCTGCTCGCCCACGTGGCGGTTGCGGCTGTGGCGGGAGATGCACGTCGCCACCAGGTCGCCCATGCCGGCCAGGCCCGAGAAGGTCAGCGGGTGCCCGCCCAGCGCCGTGCCCAGGCGGGTGATCTCGGCCAGGCCGCGGGTCATGAGCGCCGCCTTGGTGTTGTCGCCGAAGCCCATCCCGTCGCCCATGCCGGCGGCGATGGCCGTCACGTTCTTGACGGCGCCGGCGACCTCGCAGCCCACCACGTCGGGGTTGGTGTAGAGCCGGAAGGTGGGCGTGCTGAGGAGCGCCTGGATCTCGGCGGCCAGGCCCTCGTCGTCGAGGGCGACGACGCTGGCCGCCGGCTGGCCGGCCAGGATCTCGCCGGCCAGGTTGGGCCCGGTCAGCACGCCGGCCGGGCAGCCGGGCGCCACCTCGGCGATGACCTCGGTCATCCGCTTGAGCGACCCCTGCTCCAGGCCCTTGGTGAGGCTGACGACCGGCGTCCCGGCGCCCAGGAACGGCGCCGCCTGCTCGAGGATGGCGCGGAACCCGTGCGACGGGACGGCCATGACGGCGACCGACGCCCCGTCCAGCGCCTCCTCCAGGTCGGCGGTGGCGACGAGGGCCGGGGGGAGCGCTCCGTCGCGGAGGTAGTCGGGGTTGCGGTGCTCGGTGTTGACGGCGCACGCCAGCTCCGGGCGGCGCGCCCACAGCGTCGTCGGCGCGTGCGACGTCGCCATCGCCGCCATCGTCGTCCCCCACGACCCGGCCCCGAGCACGGCCACCTTCGTCGCCACCCGCTCACCATAGGTACCGCGGCACCACCCCTACACTTCGCCCGTGGCGCGCGAGGAGTTCCTGATCGCCCAGCTGTCGGACCTCCACTGCGGATCGCCCTTCTTCGACGCCGCCCTGCTGGAGGCGGCCGTGGGCGAGATCATCGCCGTCCAGCCGGATCTCGTCGTGGTCGGCGGCGACCTCACCACCGACGGCTACGCCCACGAGTTCCGCGCCGCCCAGCAGCACCTCCAGCCGCTGTTCGACGCCGGGCTGCGCGCCATCGTCATCCCCGGGAACCACGACTCCAAGAACGTCGGCTACCTGCACTTCCGCGACACCTTCGGCATAGGCGAGGGCGTCGGGAAGGGCGACAGCATGCTGCACATCGCCGGCGACGCCCCGCTGTCCATGCGGGTGGTCGCCATCGACTCGTCCAAACCCGACCTGGCCGAGGGCGAGGTCGGGCGGGAGCGCTACGACTGGATCCGCCAGCAGTTCGCCGGCGACGCCGAGGTCCGCTGCTTCGTGCTCCACCACCACCTGGTGCCCGTGCCGGGGACGGGGAGGGAGCGCAACGAGGTGTGGGACTCGGGCGACGTGCTCACCCTGCTCGACGACCTCGACGTGCACCTGGTGCTCTCGGGGCACAAGCACGTGCCCCACGTGTGGCTGCTCAACGACATCCTGATCGTCAACTCGGGGACGGTGTCGTCGTACCGCCTGCGCGGCTACACCCGGCCGTCGTACAACATGATCGAGGTGACCGAGGGCGCCATCCGGGTGACCCTGCGCTACCCCGGCATCGGCGAGCGCTTCGGCGCCGAGCTCGATCGCCACGCCATGCGCCTGAAGACCAGCCCGGAGCTGGCCGGCATGTTCTCCAAGACGGGCTGGGCGCCGTGAGCACGGCGGTGATGCGGATGTTCCAGACGGCGGTCGACCCGGCCGACCTCGCCGATGTGCGGCGCCTGTTCGCCGACGACATCCTCCCCGTGTTCCGCGACATGCCCGGCTGCGTGAGCATGGAGCTGGTCCTGAGCGTGGACCACAACCCGGGCGGGCTCCTCGAGTGCGCCGCCGTGTCCCGGTGGGAGACGGCCGACGCCATGGACGCGGCGATGGCCTCGCGCCCGGCCAAGGAGGCCCAGGTCCGGCTCTTCGAGCTGCTGCGCCAGGAACCGGTGGTGCGGGTGTTCGAGGTCCTGGCGTAGGAGCGGCCATCCCCGCCGTCGCCGTCCTCGTGCCGCTCAAGGCGTTCGCCCGGGCCAAGGTCAGGCTGGCGGGCGCCCTGCTCCCGGCGCCCCGGGCCGAGCTGGCCCGGTCGATGGCCGCCTCCGTCCTGCGGGCGGCCGGGGAGCTCCCCCGGGCCGTCGTGTGCGACGACGCCGAGGTGGCCGACTGGGCGGTGTCCGAGGGTGCCCGGGTCGTGTGGGCGCCGGGGCGGGGGCTGGACGGCGCGGTGGCCGACGGCGTGAAGGCACTGGCGGTGGACGGTGCCACCCGGGTCATCGTGGCCCACGCCGACCTGCCCCTCGCCGTAAACCTGGCGTGGGTGGCGCGCTTCCCCGGCGTCACCATCGTGCCCGACCGCCGCGACGACGGGACCAACGTGATCTGCGTCCCGACCGCCGGCGACTTCCCTTTCTCGTACGGGCCCTCCTCCTTCCGCCGTCACGCCCGGGCCGCCCTGGACCTCGGGCTCCCGCTGCGCGTCGTGCGCGAGCCGCGCCTGGGAGCCGACGTCGACGTGCCCGACGACCTGGCCCCGGCCGGGCTGTGCGCCACCCCGCGATGAGCGCCGAGGTCACCACCGACCTGGACGTTCCCGCCCGCGCCCTGGCCGTCGGCGCCCACCCCGACGACGTCGAGTTCGGCTGCGGCGGCACCCTCGCCAAGTGGGCCGCCGCCGGCTGCGAGATCCACCACCTCGTCTGCACCGACGGGTCGAAGGGCTCGTGGGACCCGGACGAGGACGTGGCGGAGCTGGTGGCCCGGCGCCAGGAGGAGCAGCGGGCCGCGTCGCGGGCGCTGGGCGGCGCCGGCGACGTCGTCTTCCTCGGTTGGACCGACGGCGAGCTGCGGTCGGGGCTCGAGCAGCAGGCGCAGGTCGCCGAGTGGATCCGGCGCATCCGGCCCGACGTCGTGCTGGGCCACGACCCGTGGCGCCGCTACCGGCTGCACCCCGACCACCGCAACGCCGGCTTCCTCGTGACCGACGGCATCGTGGCCGCCCGCGACCCCCACTTCTTCCCCGACCAGGGGATCGAGCCGCACCGCCCGTCGGCGCTGCTGTTGTGGGAGGCCGACGAGGTCGACCACGTGGAGGACGTCGCCGGCCACCAGGGCACCAAGCTGGCCGCCCTGCTCGAGCACCGCAGCCAGTTCCGGTCGACGATGCGCATCGACGACCCCGACGCCGAGGACGAGGTCGACGCGTTCCGCCGGCGCATGCTCGAACGCCTCGCCGAGCAGGGCGCCGTGGCCGCCGTCGCCCTCGGCGAGGCGTTCAAGCTGATGACGAAGCTCTAGCGCGGGCGGCACGCCGGGGCGCCGCCCGCAGGTCGGACCGCTACTTCTTCTTTACGACCCGCTTGAGCGCGGCCTTCACGCCGCTCGCCGCCTTCTTGGGGGACGCCTTCTCGGCGACCTTCTTGGCCGTCGACTTGGCGCCGCCCTTCGACGCCGCCTTGGCCGGCGCCGCCTTCTTGGCGGCGGACTTCTTGGCCGCGCCACCCGTCTTGCCCGTGGCGCTGGCCTTCTCGGCCGAGGGCGACACGCCCCGGCCCCGGGCCGGCGGCTTGTTGGGGATCGTCGTCTTAGCCAGCGCGGGCGAGCCCGCCTGCTTCTTCTGGGCGCCGCCCGCCTTCCCGGTGGGTGGGTTCGGCTTGCTCGTCGCTTCCTTGTTGGCCTTCGCCGCCTTCCGCGGACTGGCCTTCTTGGCCGTCGCGTCGCCGGTCGCCTTCTTGGGTGCCGTGGGGCTCATGTGAGTTCTTACCCGCCTTTCGCTATCGCTTGGTGGACTTCGCGGCCTTCTTGGCCGACGAGGCCTTCTTGGCCGACGAGGCCTTCTTGGCCGGCGCAGCCTTCTTCGATGCGCCCGCCTTCTTGGCCGGTGCCGCCTTGGCCGCCTTCGCCGCCTTCTTGGCAGGGGCCGCCTTGGCCCCCTTCTTGGCCGCCGACGCCTTCTTGGCGGCGGACTTCGGGTTCAGAGCCGCCTTGAACGCAGCGGCGGGAGCGAAGCGAACGCCCGTGGATGCCGGGATCTTGACCGGCTCACCGGTCCGCGGGTTGCGGCCGGTGCGAGCAGCGCGGGACGACGGGGTGAAGGTGCCGAAGCCGAACAGGCTGACCCGCTCGCCCGACTTGATGGAAGCGACCACCGAGTCGAGGGTGAGATCGACCGCTGCCTCGGCCTGGCTTCTCGAGAGGCCACCCGCGTCCTTCACCTTCTCGATCAGTTCGGCCTTGTTCACGCCATCCTCCTCGGATGTTGGGGAAGTACGACTGCCAATCAAAGAGGAAGCAGCCCGCGAGGTCAAGCATTTCCGACGAAATTGCTTGCGCCACAACGCTTTCTGGAAGCCCATGTCGGAAAATCATTGCGCGGCAACGGTTTTTTCCGCAGCTCGGCGGGCCAGGTTTGCCGCCCGATCCGGTGTGGCACACACACCTTCAGTGTCGAACCAACACGGCGGAGCACCTTCGATCGTCGCGAGACGCGGCGTGCCGACCGATGCGGCGGGTGTCGGCGCGCCCACCCGGGGGCGCTTCCGCCGGCTTCCCTGGGGCCGCATCGCGCTCGTAACTGCCGTGGTCCTGGTGGTCGTCGGGCTGGTCGCTCCGCTGCGACGAGGCGTCGCCGTGCTGTCGAGCAGGGCCATCCTGGTGGCCCTCTCACCGATCGCACCCGACATCGGGAACTTCGAGGACCTCTCCCAGGGCAGCACCGTCCTGGCCGCCGACGGCTCCGTGCTGGCCGAGCTGGACGGCGCCCAGCGCCGCGAGCCCGTGCGGCTGGACGCCCTGCCCGACCACGTCACCCGTGCCGTGCTGGCGGCCGAGGACGCCAACTTCTACGACCACGGGGGCATCGACCCGACGGCGGTGCTGCGGGCCGTCGTGCGCAACGCCCAGGGCGGGCTCCAGGGCGGGAGCACCATCACCCAGCAGCTGGCCAAGCTGAACTACACCGACTCCGAGCGGACGATCCTGCGCAAGCTCAACGAGGTGCAGTACGCCGTCCGCCTGGAGGAGCGGTACTCCAAGGACGAGCTGCTCGAGCGCTACCTCAACCAGGTGTACTTCGGCGACGGCGCCTACGGGCTGTCGGCGGCGTCACAGGCCTTCTTCGGCACGGCGCCCGAGCAGCTCACCCCCGCCCAGGCGGCCACGCTGGCCGGGAAGATCCGTGCGCCCGAGGCGCTGGACCCCCGGGCCCGGCCCGACCGCGTCGAGGCGCGCCGCGACCAGGTGCTGCGCAACATGCGCCGGCACGGGTGGCTCGACGAGGGCGGGCTCCAGGCGGCGCTGGCCGCGCCACTGGAGGTCGTCCCCGCCGCGGCGACGGGCGGCCAGGCGCCCCACTTCGTGGAGTTCGTCAAGCGTGAGGCGGCGGCCCTGCCCGAGCTGGGCGCCAGCCCCGAGGTCCGCAGCAAGCGCCTGTTCACGGGCGGCTTCACCATCAAGACCACGCTCGATCCCAAGGCCCAGGAGGCAGCGGTGGCGGCGGTGCAGGCCGCGCTCCCCGACCCCGCCGACCCCGAGGCGGCGGTGGCGTCGGTCGTCCCCGGCGACGGCGCCATCCGCATCCTGTCCGGCGGCCGCGACTTCGCCACCCTCAAGTTCGACCTGGCCAGCCAGGGGCGGCGCCAGCCCGGGTCGTCGTTCAAGCCCTACGTGTACCTGGCGGCGGTGGCCGACGGCGTCGACCCGCGCTCGACCTTCGACGCCTCCTCCCCGCAGGACTTCACCTACCGGGGCGAGCGCTACACCGTGCACAACTACGAGGGCGAGGGGCGCGGCCGCGCCAGCCTCGACGAGGCCATGACCAGGTCGATCAACACCGTCTTCGCCCGGCTGGTGCTCGACATCGAGCCCGGTGCCGTCGTACGCACGGCCGAGGCCCTCGGCATCCACGACGTCGCCGAGAACGTGGGCGCCCGTCCCGCCATCGCCCTGGGCGGGCTGCGCCGAGGCGTCACCCCGCTCGAGCAGGCGACCGCCTTCGCGGCATTCGCGGCGAAGGGCGTCCTGGCCGAGCCCTACGCCATCACCGAGATCCGCGACCGCGAGGGCAAGGTGCTGTTCCAGCGCGAGCCCGACACGAGGCAGGTGTTCGACGAGAAGGAGGTCGGTGTGCTCAACGCCGCCCTCCTCCGGGTCGTCACCGACGGTACGGGCCAGGGCGCCGCCATCGGCCGGCCGGTGGCGGGGAAGACGGGCACCACCCAGGAGTACGGCGACGCCTGGTTCGTGGGCTTCGTGCCGCAGCTGGCCACCGCCGTGTGGGTCGGCCATCCCGACGCCGTGGTCCCGATGACCGACGTGCACGGGCGCCGGGTGACCGGCGGGTCGTTCCCGGCGGCCATCTTCGCCGGCACCATGCGGGCGGCCGTGGAGCCGCTTCCCGCCGAGGACATCTTCACCGCCTCGCCGGGCGCCCTCGGGCTGGACCGCGACGACCGGCGCCCGGCCGCCCCCGCCCCGACCGTGGGGACGACACCGCCCACGACGGCGCCCGTCCCCACCACCGTCGCCACCCTGCCGCCCCTGGCCCCGACGCTCCCCTACCCCACCGTCGTCCGCAGCCCGACCACCACGGCGGCGGCGACCACGACCACCGCGCCCCGCCGGGGGACGACCACGACGACGGCCCCGGCGGTGACGACGACCACGACCGCGCCGGTCACCACCACGACCGCTGCGCCCACCACGACCTCGACCACGACGACGACCACCACCACCACGGCGCCGTCGCCGCCGTAGCTCAGCGCCCGGCGGCGCCCGTCCCGAGCAGCTCGGCCAGGTCGGTGACCTCGGACGGGGCGGGCTCCTGGAACGCCACCGGAGTCCCGAAGTCGTACAGCTCCAGGGTGGCGGTCGAGCGGCCCTCCCCCACGCCCTTGGCCGGTGCGTCGTCGGCCAGGTCGGCCAGGTCGACGGTGTAGCGCAGTCGGCGCAGGCGGCCGTCGGCGTCCACCCAGGCCTCGACGGGGAGGCGCTCGGTGCCGAGCTGGCGGACGACCTCGTCGAGGACGTCGCGCACCGGCTCGGGCGACGCCTCCTTGGCCGCCTCCAGGTCGACGGTGGCGCGGTAGTGGGTGGTCGGCGTGCCGCGCACGTCCTCGGCGCCGACCTCGGTGACCTCGCCGGTGACGCCGCGCAGGGCGTTGAGGACGGCGCTCGGGTGGTTGGCCTTGAGCTGGCGAAGCGCTTCGATGTTGTCGCCCTGCCCGTCCTTCAGGCCGTCGAGGTCGATGCGCACCCACGGCCGGTCGCCCAGGCCGGGCAGCCGCCGCCCCAGCTCGATGTAGACGACGTCACCGTCGAGCAGCACCCTCGTGCGGCCCTCGCCGGCCAGGCCGAGGGGCGCCAGGTCGACCTCCAGGCGGCCGCGTTCGGGGCCGAACTCGAGCTCGCCCTGACCGTCGAACGTGCCCCTGGTCTGCCCCTCCAGGCTGGCCACGAGGGCCACCTTCGAGGACCCCGCCTCGATGGTCCGGGCGGGCGCGGCGGCCAGGATGCCCTGCGGCGACCCCGGATCGGCCTCCTCGTCTCCTCCCCCCGAGCAGGCGCCCGCCAGCAGGGCGACGGCCACCACCAGCCCTCGCGTCCACGCACGCACGCCGGGAGGGTACCGGGGTTACGGTCGTCGCGTGGAGCGCGACACGGTGGCGATCTACGAAGCCCGCGGGCGCCAGTGGGCCGCCCGGCGGGCGCCGGTCCGCCACGACGGCGCCGTCGCCTTCGCCGCCCGGGTCGCCGAGGGGGCCGTGCGCCTCGACGCCGGCTCGGGCGCCGGCCGGTACACGGCGGCCCTCGGCGCGCCGGTCGTCGCCCTCGACGCCGCCCGCACCATGCTGGGGCTCCTGCGGGAGGCGGCCCCCGCGGCGTGGCCCGTCCAGGGCGACCTGGAGGCGCTGCCGCTGCGCACCGGTGGGATCGCAGGGGCGTGGGCGAACATGAGCTACCTGCACGTCCCCCGCGTCCGCCTGCCCATGGCGCTGGCCGACCTCCACCGGGCCATGGGCGTCGGCGCCCCCCTCGACGTGCAGGTTCTGGCGGGCGACTACGAGGGCACCGATCTGCCCTCCGACGACGTGGGTGGCCGCTTCTTCTCCTCTTGGGAGCCGGACGCCCTGGTCGACGTCCTGGTGGGCGCCGGGTTCGACGTCGAGCACGTGGAGGTCGAGGGCGACGCCGTGCGGGCCCGGGGCACCCGCACCCGCACGCTGGCCGACACCGTCGGCGACGGCATGACGCTGCTCGTGTGCGGGCTGAACCCGAGCGTGTACGCGGCGGACCGCGGCGTGGGGTACGCCCGACCGACGAACCGGTTCTGGCCGGCGGCCGTCGAGGCCGGGCTGGTCACCCGCCCCCGCGATGCCGTGCACGCCCTGCGAGCCTGCGGCGTCGGCCTGACCGACCTGGTCAAGCGGGCCACCCCGGCGGCCAGCGCCCTGACGGCGGCCGAGTACCGGGCGGGCGCGGCGCGGGTGGAGCGACTGGTGCGGTGGCTGCGGCCCGGGGCCGTGTGCTTCGTCGGTCTGGACGGGTGGCGGGCGGCGGTCGACCGGCGGGCCGTGGCCGGCGTCCAGCCGGCGCCCTTCGCCACCCGGCCCGCCTACGTGATGCCCTCCACCAGCGGGCTGAACGCCCACGCCTCGCGGGCCGACCTGGTCGCCCACCTGGGCGCGGCCCTGCGCCTCGGCCGGGAGGCGGCCGCGGGAGCGGCGGTCAGTCCACCCTCGCCGGGCGGGTCGTGAAGCCGAGGGTCCAGGCGTCGTCCTGCGTCCCGTCGACGCTGAAGCGCCACGTCCAGCGCGATCCCGGGGCGAGTGGGAGGGGTCCCATGTTGATGGCCAGCGGCAGGTCGATCGGTGTCCCGGCGGGGACGCCCTCCGGCCGGCCGACCTCGAAGTCGCCCCGGATCTCGATGATCTGGGCCCCCTCGGGGGTGTTGAACGACGCCGGCCGGCCGTCGGCGTCCAGGAGGAACAGCTCCCAGTGGTGGGGGGTGCCGGCCTCGTGCCAGTCGACCTCGAGCTTGATGGCGACAGCGGACGGCGCCGGATCGGGGCCGGTGACGCTCCAGCCACCCCCGAGGATGTAGAGCTTGCCGTCCGAGACCTGGGCGGCATCGCAGAGCAGCATCGTCACGCGCACCGGCCCAACCTAGTGTTGACGGCGCCCGGTCGATCTCCGGGAATTCCCGTATCGCCCCGGCGGTTGTCGACTCCGACACTCGGGGACCACGGAGACGGGGGGACGGCATGCCTCGCATCGCAGGACCGGACGAGACGTCGGCGCCTCCCGGCGTGGACCTGTGCCGCATCCTCCACCCGAGCTCCGGCCTGCCCGGCCGGGTCGTCCTGTCGCTCCTGGAGCCGGCGGACGCTCACGGCGGGGCCGGTGACACCCGTCTGGCCGACGTCGTGCCCATCGACGACGACCGGCGGTTCGGTTCGGGGCGGCCGGCGAGGCGGCGTCCTCGGCCCTGACGGGCCGGGACGCCGCTCGCGGGCGGCCGTCGATCAGCCTGCCGTCGCCCGGCGGCGGCGGGCGACGAGCACCACCAGCGCGCCCGCCGACACGAGCAGGAGCCCGACCCGCAGCACCGTCCCGAACCCGAACCCGGTCCGGGCCAGCTGGACACCGGCCACCTGTGGCGGGACGGTCGTGGTGGGGGCGGCCGTCGTCGTGGTCGCCACCGTCTGCCCGAGGACCTGCGACAGGACGCCGAGGCAGTCGTGGACGGGGAGCGCGACCTGGAGCGGCGGGTTGCCCGGGCTGGTGGCCGTCAGCGTGGTCGCCGGGTCGTCCTCGCTGCGCTTGACGAAGAACTCCGCCCGGCCGCCGGCGGGCGCCGTCTTCGTCTCGCTGCCGAGGGTGACCGGGACCCCCTCCTCGCCGCTGTTGGTGACGGCCACGAGCACGCCGGTCCCGTCCTCGACGCAGAGCTGGAGCGGCGCCAGCTGCGGCGCCTGGCACTCACGGGTCCCCGAGATGGTGCGCTCGAACCCCCCGGCGCCGGTGATCCTGAAGGAGTAGTCGGCGCCCTCGGGGACGGCCAGGAACACGTCGGTGCTCGACTTCGGGGCCACGGTGACCGGGTCACGGCCCGCGATGGTGAAGATGCCGGCCTCGGTCCCGTCGTTCGCGAGCCGGACGAGGATCCCCTGCACACCGTCCCGGGTGGCGCAGTCCTCGGCGAGGGCCGCCACCAGGCCCGCCTGGCTGCAGTCGACGGGCGTCGCCAGGTCGAACTCCGCCCCGGTGGCCGCCACCGCCCGCAGCGGCACGGTGGTGTTCTCGTCAGCCGGGCGGAGCGTGTAGTCGAAGATGGTCGTGGCGCCGGCGGCGACGGCGACGGGCTGGGCGTTGAGCTTCTCCTGGCCCCGGAAGACGTCGAACGTCGTCCCGCTGCCGCCGGTGTTGGTCAGCGTGATCCTGGCGACGCCGGCCGGGCAGGCCAGCGCGGCCGTGGCGCCGGGCGTGGGCCCGGTGGGCGGGGGCCGCAGGCTCAGGGCGATGCCGATCCAGTCGAACGACGCCGGCTTGTTCGGGCTGCCGTCGCCCACCGACAGGGCCTGGACCGTCATCTGGGTGACGCCGGGCGGAACGGTGATCGTCCGCCGGACGACGTCGAACTCCGGCCCGGCGTTGCTGGAGAAGATGTCGACGAAGCGCGTCGTGTCGCCGGCGATGGTGACGTCCAGGGCGTTCGGGCGGAAGCCGCCGTCGGCCACGCTGGCGGCGAACAGGTCGAGCGTCGCCTGGCGCGCCGTGGGGGATGCCGTGAAGTCGAACGTCTGCGCCACGGTCGTGTCGAGCGGTGGGTCGAACTCGAAGTAGGCGAGGTCCTGGCCGTCGCGGACGTCGATGATGGTCTCGGTGCCGTCGTCGTAGATGACGAGGACGCCGGCGCCGTTGTTGCGGAACGAGAACTCGAGGCCGGACACGTCGAGGGTGTTGGTGCCCGCCGAGACCAGGTCCAGCGAAGTGATGTCGGCCCGGTAGGTGGCGGCGAACTTGTCCTCGAAGAACAGCCGGGGCCCGCCGATCAGCGTGCCCTCGACCGTGGTGCCCTCCACCACGATCGTCGAGTCGGGCTCACCGGTGTTGTAGTGGCCCTCCCAGTAGAGGAGCACCTGCTTGACGGTGGCCCCGGCCGGGACGTTGACCGTCATGGCCGCCGGCTGGGTGTGCATCCCCGTACCACCGGTGGCGACGCCGCTGCCCTTGGCGAGAGTGACCGACGGCGGCCCCAGCGTCTCGGTGCCGTCGGCGCCGGCCGTGGGGGCCCATCCGAAGGTGCCGACCGTGGTGGCGACGAGCGCGGCCACCAGGGCGGCCCGTGCGTTCGCCGCCCGGGTGCGGCGAGTCGTACCACCGCCGGGCGGGTGGAGAGGTGCGGTCATGACGAAGAGTCCTTCCCGTGGCGACGTTCGGGCGTGACCGTAGTCCCGCGGGCCTGCGGGGGCGCGGACTGGCTCGCCCCCGACGCCGTGGCCCGATGGCCTCGCTCTGCCCGACGGCGGGTTGTCTCGGAGGGGTAGCGGCTCACCCGGGCGGTGACGCTAGTTCCCGCCGCCTCGGGGCGCAAAGACCCGTTCGACGGGCTCGTCCTCAGCCGAACAGGAGCTCGCGTGCCCCGGTGTCGAGGGACGGGTGGCGCAGCTTGCACAGCGCCCGAGACTCGATCTGGCGGATCCGCTCGCGGGTCAGGTGCATCCGCTCGCCGACCTCCTCCAGGGTGCGGGGCTCGCCCTGGTCGAGGCCGTACCGCAGCCGGAGGATCTCCCGCTCCCGCTCGTCGAGCACGGCGAGCAGCCGGGCCAGCTCGCCGGGGACCGAGTCGGCCATCACCTGGTCGAGGGGGGACGCCGCCGAGGCGTCCTCGATGACGTCGCCCAGCTCCCCCTCTCCTTCGTCGGAGAGGGGCGCCGAGATCGAGATCGGCTCGTTGGCGATGGACAGCACCTCGGCGACCCGCTCGGGCGCCAGCCCGACGTCGGCGCCCAGCTCGTCGAGCGTCGGACGGCGGCTGAGGTGCGCCTCCAGGCGGGCCTGGGCCCGGTGGACCCGGTTGACGAGGTCGCCGGCGTGGACGGGCAGCCGGATCGTACGGCCCGAGTTGGCGATACCCCGGGTGATGGCCTGGCGGATCCACCAGGTGGCGTACGTGGAGAACTTGAAGCCCTTCTTGTGGTCGAACTTCTCGACGGCGTGGAGCAGCCCGAGGTTGCCCTCCTGGACCAGGTCGAGGAGGGGCAGGCCCGAGGCCTGGTACCGCTTGGCGATCGACACCACCAGGCGCAGGTTGGCCTGGCAGAACTCCGTCGTGGCGCGCTCACCGGCGGCGACCAGCGCCCGGAGCTCGCGCCGCCGAGCGGCGGTCAGGCGCCCGGCGCCACCCTCGGCCGCGGCGGCGGCCAGCTCGGCCGCCGCCGCCTGGCCCTCCTCGACGGCGCGACCGAGGCGCTCCTCGTCGGCCTTGGTGAGCAGGGGGTAGCGCCCGATCTCGTTCAGGTAGAGGCGGACGAGATCCTCGTGGGACTCGGATTCGATGCGCTCGGCCAACGGACTCCTGGTTCGTCGAGGTGGGGATTAGCACAACGCCTGGGGAGCCGCCCTCGTTCCCTCGCCGCCCCGGTTTGTCCCGATACCGCCGTGGGTATCAGGGGGCCGGAAAACGCACCGCACGACGACCGTCGGTGGTGCCTGCCGGACCGCCTTCCCGGGCGCCAGAGCCGGCGAACGCGTCTCGGGCGCCGGAGCATCCCCCTTTCCCCACTCCGGCGCCCGGGTCGCGTGCACGAGCCGGGCGGCAGCCCGTCAGCCGGCGGTGCCGACCGGGCGGGGGCGGGGTGGCGACCGCCGCAGCGGCGACAGGGAACGCCCGGGGCGCAGCGCCGGGGTGGGCAGGCCGGCGCCGTCCGCCATGCCGTCGAGGAGCTGGCGAAGGGCCTCGTCGGCACCGACGAGAGGTGCCCACCCGAGCTCGGTCCGGGCCCGGGCGGTGTCCATGACCGGCACGGCGAAAGCCAGGTCGACCCATCCGGGGGGCGTGGGCTGGAGGTGGAGCCGCCACGAGGCCGAGGCGGCGGCCCGCAGGGCCCTTCGGGGCACCCGAACCGGGCGGGCGTCCAGGGCCTCGGCCAGGCGGCGGCCGTCCAGGACCGGCTCGGCGGCGATGTTGAACGGCCCGCGGGCGTCGCCCAGCGCCGCCCGCCGGTACGCGTCGGCCACGTCGGACGTGTGGACCGCCTGGAAGACCAGCCCGGGCGTGTCGGGCACGGCCGGGATCCGGTCGGGCCGCAGCAGCCACCGGGGCACGAAGGGGCCGGCGAACAGCCGCCGCACGCCCGACGCCGCCTCCCGCTTGAAGATCAAGGCCTTGCGCAGGCGCACGACCCGCACGTGCGGGTGCTGGTGCTCGAACAGGTCGAGGCGGCGCTCGACGGCCGCCTTGTGGCGGGCGTAGAAGCTCGACACCAGGCCCTCGGTGGGCCAGGTCTCGTCCACGGCCCGGTCCTTCGGCCCCGGCGAGTAGGCCCCGATGGACGAGGCGTAGACCAGCGACGGGACACCGGCGTCGCCCACGGCGTCGAACACCCGGGCCGACCCGACGACGTTGATCGCCCGCAGCACCTCGGGGCGGTGCGAAGGCTGGATCGCCCACGCCAGGTGGATCACCACGTCGGCCCCCCGGAACAGCCCGACCAGGTCGGACGAGACCACGTCGGCCTCCGCCCACGTCACCTTGGGCAGGTGCCAGGTGGGCCGGCGCCGGGCCAGGCCGAGGACGGATGCCACCCGGTCGTCGGCGCCGAGCGCTTCGAGCACGCTGGTCCCGACGTTGCCGGTGGCGCCGGTGACCACGACGCGCACGCCCCGGGGCGAGGGCCCGGCGGTGCCGGGGGTGGCCGGGGCGCCGGCGGGAGCGGCTTGGTGGGAGTCCGGCACGGTCGCCGAGTGTCTACCCCGCCGGCGGGCGGCGGCAACGTGCCGCTTGGCCCGGCGCCGAGGCGGGTAGCTGAAGGGGCATGTCGACCGAACGCCACGACCTGCGTCCCGCGCCCGACCTGGTGGAGGACGGGATCCCCGCCACCGTCGACGACCCGCCCCACCTGTCGACCGAGGCCGTCGAGGGTGAGCCGGCGCCGCTCGACTTCCCCCAGGGGGTGGACGAGTGGGGCACCACCAAGGCGGAGGAGCGCATGGGCGAGTCGGTCCGCCGGCGCGCTGCCCGGGAGGAGCCGGACGTCCTGGACGTGCTGGACGAGCTGGAGGCCGACGAGGAGGCCGGCACCGGCGTCGCCGGCGCCCTGAGCGCCGAGGAGGCCGCCCTCCACGTGGAGGACGAGCCCGAGGCGCTCGGCATGTCGTTCGCACCGGACCCCGGCTACGTGGACGACGACGACCGCTGAGCGACGAGCGACGAGCGACGAGCGACGAGCGCCTACCGGGCCCTGCTCCGCACGGCCCGGGCGAGGGACGGAGCCAGCTCGCCGCGGTCGCCCACGGCGATCGTCCCGAGGCCGAGCCAGGAGGCCATCGAGGCCAGGTCGGCGGCCAGGGGGCCGCACACCGTCGCCGGGTCCGCTCCCGCCTCGCCGTGGGCGGCGTGGACCAGCAGGGCGCCGCCCCGGCGGTCGGCCTTGAGGTCCACCCGGCCGACGAGGCGGTCGCCGAGGAGGAACGGCAGCACGTAGTAGCCCCATCGGCGCTCGGCGGCCGGCGTGTAGATCTCGAGGCGGAGGTGGAAGCCGAAGAGGCGCTCGGTGCGCCGGCGGTCCCACACCAGCGAGTCGAAGGGCGAGACCAGGGCGGCCGCCTCCACCCGCCGGGGGGCACGGGCCGCCGGGTCGGCGTACGCCGGGGCGTCCCAGCCCTCCACCCGGGCCGGCGCCAGCGAGCCCTCCTCGACCAGCTCGGCCAGGAGTGGCCTCACGGCGCCGACCCGCTGGCGGTGATAATCGGCGAGGTCGGCGGCGGTCGCCACGCCGAGGGACCGGGCCGCCTGCACGAGCAGCGCCTTGCGGGCCTCGGTCTCGGGGACGGTCGGCCGGGCCAGGACGTCGGCGGGCAGGACCCGCTCGGGAAGGTCGTAGACCCGCTCGAAGCTGGGCCGGCGGACGGCGGCCAGGCGCCCCGCCCGGTGGAGCCACTCGAGGGCCAGCTTGCCCTTGCCCCACCCCCACCACGGGCCGCTGCGCTCGCCGGGCTGGCGCAGCGCCGACGCGGTGAGGCCGCCCCGCTCGGCCACCTCGGCCAGGATGGACTCGACGAACGCCGGCTGCTCGGCGGCGAAGCGGGCCAGCCCCGCCCACGTGTGCCCGGCTGCCGCCCGGGCCATTCGCCAGCGCACCAGCGGGTGGGCCTCCACCGGGAGGAGCGACTGCTCGTGCGACCAGTACTCGAACAGGGCGCCCTGCTCGTAGGCAAGCCGTTCCAGCACGTCCCTCGGGTAGGGGCCGAGCCGGGAGAACAGCGGCAGGTAGTGGGACCGCACCAGCACGTTGACCGAGTCGATCTGGAGCAGCCCGACCCGCCCCAGGACCCGGCGCACGTGGCGGGCGTCGACCCGGCCCGCCGGCCTCCGGTCGGCGAACCCCTGGGCGGCCAGCGCCACCCGGCGCGCCTCCGGCGCCGAGAGCCGGATCACCGGGCGCCGGCGACGGTCAGCGGCGGCGGCCCGGGCGCAGCACGGCGGACCGCACCAGCCCGGCGGTGACCGCCCACAGCAGGGTCGCGGCGACCATCCCCGCCCCAGCCACCCCGGACTGCAGCGGCACCGCGGCGGAGGCGGACACCGGCACCGGCGCCAGGGCGATCGAGGGCGGCGATGCCAGGCCGGGCGGCGGTGCGAGCGTCGGCGCGACCGCGGCAGCAGGGGCCGAGGTGGGCGGAGCGGTCGACGGCGGGACCGTCACCGCCGCCGCGGCCGGCGCCGAGCGGGAGGCGGCCGTCCGGGCGGCGGCCGCCGCCGGGGTCGCCGCCGCCCGGGCTGGCGTCGCCGGCCGGGCCACCGTGGTGGGCGGCGGCGGAGGAGGCGGCGGCACGGCGGCGGGGGCGGGCGACGGAGTCGGGGGCGCCGCCGCGGCGGCGGTCTCCGGGAGCCGGAAGACCTGCGTCACCCACAGGGCACCGTCGGCGGTGGCGACGCCCACCCCGACCTCGGTGAACGCGGCACCGAGGATCTCGTCGCGGTGCGTGGACGACGCCATGAGGGCGGCGTGGATGTTGTCGACCGTCCCTCCCGTGCCCACGTTCTCGCCCACCTTGACCCAGTTGACGACCTGGCTCCCCAGCGCCGGGTTGTGGTACAGCCGCTTCTCGGCGGCCATGGTCGCCGAGTGGCGCCGGGCGACCGCCACCAGGTCGTCCGCCACCGACAGGGGGCTCCGGCCGGCGGCCGCCCGTTCGGCCCCGATGCGGGCCACGAACGCGGCCTCGACGTCGGGGACCTGGGCTCGGGCCGGCGACGCGGCGGCCACGAGGGCGCCGCACAGCGCGGCGACGATCGCCGACCACGCCGCCCGCCGCGCGCGCCGTCCCGTCGCGCGCCCCCCGTCCCCGCCGCCGCTCGGCATCGGGAAAGACGATTCGACGCCCCGTCCGGGTGCTCCTGCCCCACGTCCGGAATGGGACCAAAGACCCGGACGCCGCGGTCAGCTCTGCGCGCGGCGGGCGTCCATCACCCGGGCCAGCGCCCCCGGCAGCCACGGGGTGTAGGCGCTCGGGCCGGCGGCGATGTCGGCGGCGAGGGCGCCCGGTTCGACCCAGCGCACCGCGTCCACCTCGCCGGGGCGGGGGTCGGGCGCCGTCCCGGCGACGCCCACCAGGAGGTGGTCCAGCTCCCGCTCCACCAGCCCGCTCGCGTCGTCGCGGGCCTCGTACCCGAAGGTGGCCACCTCGACCAGCTCGCAGTCCATGCCGAGCTCGTCGACCAGCCGGCGGCGGCCGGCGGCGACCACCGGCTCGCCCGGCCGCGGGTGGCCGCAGCACGTGTTCGACCACCGCCCGGCGAAGTGGTACTTCGCCGGCGCCCGGCGCTGGAGCAGCAGGTCGCCGGCGGTCGAGAAGACGAAGACGGACACGGCCCGGTGCAGCTGCCCGGGATCGGTGTGGGCGGCCAGCTTCGGGGACCGGCCCACCTCGCGGCCTTCCTCGTCGACCAGCACGACCTCCTCCCCGGGCTCCTCGTCGCCCGTCCCGCTCACCGGGCCGGCCCGCGGGTCGGCCTCGGCGGCGACCGGCGCGGGCGGCACCCGCTCGCCGGGGCGGCCGTCCCCCCGCAGGTCCACCGCCGAGCCGGCGGCAGCGTCGGCCGCGGCGTTCCCGCCCTCGCCGGTGGCGGGCAGCATCGCCCGCTCGGCCACCGACACCAGCCCGTCGAGCAGGGCCAGGAGGTGTCGGCTGACCTCGGCGCACGACGACAGGCCGGCGTCGACGAGCCGGGCCAGGACGTCGGCGGCGGGCGGCGCCGACGCCGGGCGCTGGGCCACGGCCCGGCGCACCAACGCCTCCACGCGGGAGAGCAGGTCGACGGTGCCGGACACGTTCGCGTCCACGACGGCCCGGAACCGGTCGACCACGTCGCCGATGTCGGGCCCGGCCGTCACCGGACCGGGGCCGCGCCGGAAGAGGTCGTGGCCCGAGGCCGAGTTCCGTCCCCGGGCGGCGCCCCCGTCGGAGGACGGGTCGGCACCGTGCGACACGGTGGCGTCTCCGGAGGCTGTGGCCAAGTCGGCCCACCCTAACCCCGACGGATGGGCGGAGCGACGGCGCTGAGACGCACGGAACGGGCGGCGCCAGGTGTGAATCTCGTCGCCGTTCGCCGCCGCCGGGAAGCCGGGAGGAGGATGGACCGTCGAACACAGCACCCGGGGAGCGCCCCGGACCTCCCGGATGACATCGACTGGACCGGCGAGGCGGCCCTGCGCAGCTGCCTGGGGGCGACGACCCGGAGGCCGCTGGGTCGACCCGGGGCGTAGGCGACCGGGGTCACCGGGTAGGAACCCGTTCGCACGCCGAACGAAGGAGGCAACGTGGCCAAGGTCGCATTCGTGCTGGCGGACGACTTCGAGGACTCGGAGTTCCAGGTCCCCTACGACCGCATCCGAGAGGCCGGTCACCAGGTGACCGTCATCGGCCCCGAGGCGGGCCGCGAGGTCAGGGGCAAGAAGGGGAAGGCGGCGTTCACGATCGAGGCGACGGCCGACGAGGTGAACGCGTCCGACTTCGACGCTCTGGTCATCCCCGGCGGGTACTCGCCGGACAAGCTGCGGACGTCGCCGGGCATCGTCAAGTTCGTGCAGGGCATGTTCGACGGCGACAAGCCCGTCGCCGCCATCTGCCACGCCGGCAGCCTCCTCGTGGAGGCGGACGCCGTCCGGGGCCGGACGCTCACGTCGTGGCCGTCGATCCGGACCGACCTGGTGAACGCCGGCGCCACCTGGGTCGACCAGGAGGTCGTGGAGGACGGGAACGTCATCACCTCCCGCAAGCCCGACGACCTGGATGCCTTCGTGGGGGCCGTGCTCGCCCGGCTGTGACCGCTGGGCTCCGCGACGTCAGCGGTGGCTGTGCGGACCGGGCCGGGTGACGGTCACGCCACCGCGCCGGAGTGGGGCAGGGCCAGCCGCTCGTAGCGCCCGAGGAACCGGGTGAGCGCCCGTCTGGACCGGCGGACGGCGGCCGCCTGGGCCTGGAGCTGGTCGCCCCCGGCGGCGGTCAGCTCGTAGGTGCGGCGGGCGGGCCCGCTCCCCCCCGTGTCCCACCTGGACTCCACGAGGCCGCGCTCCTCCATCGAGCGCAGCGTCCGGTAGATCCGCCCGAGGTCGGGGACGTCGAGGTCGAGCTCGGCGAGCGACCGCTTCAGCTGGTAGCCGTAGGCGGGCCGCTCGGCGAGCGAGAGCAGCAGGCACGCCTCCAGGTGGTCAAGGTGGGGACCGGCTGCGACGGAGATCATGCGCCGGACCCTACGGACCGAGGGTTACACGCGGGTTCGGCGCGGGTGTCCGTCCGGTGAAACGTCGCTCACACCGTGAGCAGGTCGGCGAAGGCGGTGGGATCCACGGCCGACACGTCGCCCGCGTGCACGACCAGCCCGCCCTCCATGACGGCGTAGCGCTGGGCCAGGCGGAGGGCGAACTCCACGTACTGCTCCACCAGCAGGATCGTCATCCCGGCGGCGTGGAGGCGGGCGATGGCGTCCTCGATCTCGAGGATGATCGACGGCTGGATGCCTTCGGTCGGCTCGTCGAGGATCAGCAGCGCCGGCCGGCCGACCAACGCGCGGGCGATGGCGAGCTGCTGGGCCTGGCCGCCCGAGAGCAGGCCGGCCGGGCGGTCGAGCAGCGTGCGCAGGGCGGGGAAGACGTCCAGCGCCTCGTCGACCGCCGCCGGGTCCGCGCCGCGGTCCCGCTCCAGCACGACGACCAGGTTCTCCCTGGCGGTGAGATGGGGGAACACCTGGTGACCCTGGGGAACGTACCCGATGCCGGCCCGGGCCCGCTGGGGCGTGGAGAGGCGGGTCACGTCCCGGCCGTCGACCCTGACGTGCCCGGACCGCAGGGGCAGGAGGCCCATGACCCCGTTGAGGAGGGTGGTCTTCCCCACGCCGTTGCGGCCCATGAGGCACGTCACCCGACCGCGGGGGACTTCCAGGCTCACCCCGGACACCACCTCGGCCCGGCCGTAGGCGATGCGGACGTCCTGGAGCTCGAGGTTCACCGCTCGTCCGTCCCGCTCGCCAGCGTCACGGCCTCCAGGACGGGGTCGGCCACCGGCGATGCCAGGGCGCCCGACCGCTCGTCGCGCGACCTTCCGAGGTAGACCTCCCGCACGACGGGGTCCGCCTGCACCTCGTCGACGGTGCCCTCCGACACGACGCGGCCCTCGTGCATGACCGTCACCCGCCGGGCGAACCGGCGCAGGAACGCCATGTCGTGCTCGATGACCACCACGGTGTGGTCGCCGGCCAGCTCGCTCAGCAGGGCGCCGGTGTCGAGACGCTCCTGGGGGCTCATCCCCGCCACCGGCTCGTCGAGCAGCAGCAGCTTGGGCCCCTGCACCAGCAGCATGCCGATCTCGAGCCACTGCTTCTGGCCGTGGCTGAGGGCGGCGGCGGGCCGGTCGGCGGCGGCGACCAGGCCCACGCGCTCCAAGGTCGCGGCCACCCCCTCGGTGACCGAGCGTCGCCGGCGCAGCATCCCGAGCGCCGACCGGCGGAACGACTCGGCCAGGTCGAGGTTCTCGACGACGCTGAGGGTGTCGAAGACGGTGGGCGTCTGGAAGCTGCGCCCGATCCCGAGCCGCACCCGCCGGTGCTCGGGCATGCCGTTCAGCCGTCGGCCCTCGAACGAGACGTCGCCCGCCGACGGCCTGGTGAGCCCGGAGATGCAGTCCACCAGCGTGGTCTTGCCCGCACCGTTCGGGCCGATGAGGAACCGCAGCTCGCCCCGTTCGACGGCGAAGTCGATTCCGTCGAGCGCCCGGAACCCGTCGAACTCCACCGTGAGGCCGCGGACATCGAGCTCCGCGGTCACGCCTCCACCGCCGGCTCCAGCCCCAGCACCGGCCCTTCGCCCGCATGCCGTCGCCGGGACCCGGTCGCGACCGCCGCCAGCCAGCCCCAGGCCGACCTGGCGATGCCCGCCAGGCCGCCCGGTGCGAAGGCCAGGACCCCGACGAAGAGCAGGCCCTGGAGGTACTGCCAGTCGTCCGGGCGGGCCGTGCTCACCTCGACCCGCGTCCAGTTCACGACGAGGGCGCCGAGGACCGCTCCCCACAGCGTCCCCCGCCCGCCGACCGCCACCCAGCAGACCATGAGGATGGAGGGCACGGCGTCGAACTGCCCGGGCGACACGATGCCGAAGACGGGCGCGGCCACGGCGCCGGCCAGGCCGGCCATGCCGGCCGCCACCGCGAACCCGAAGGTCTTCACCAGGGCGGGGTCGTATCCGAGGAAGCGCACCCGGTCCTCGCTGTCGCGGGTGGCCTGGAGCAGCTTGCCGTAGCGGCTGCGGACCACCTTCATGGCGACGGCCAGCACCACGAGGAGCCCGCCGGCAGCGACCTGGAACAACCACGTGCTCGTGGACGGCGCGTACTTGTTGCGGCCGAACACGGTGGTGAACCCGGTGAGCCCGTTGAACCCCGCCGTCAGCTCCAGGTTGCCGACGAGGACGAGGGCGAAGATCACCGCCGTGGCCTGGGTGAGCAGGGCGAAGAACGGTCCGCGGATCCGCCGCTTGAAGACGAGGAGACCGAGCAGGGCCGCGATCAGCACCGGGACGAGGACGGCCACGGCCGCCGAGACCCAGAAGCTCCGGAACGGGCGCCACAGCGCGGGCAGCTCGGTGTAGTCGCTGTAGAGGCTCATGAACGACGGGAGGGAACCGTCCGGGACCTGCTCGAGCGACAGGTGCATGCCCATGGCGTACGCACCGAGGCCGAAGAACAGGCCCTGGCCGAGGACGAGCATCCCGCCGTAGCCCCACGCCACGTCGAGGCCGACGGCGACCATGGCGTAGCAGAGCCACTCCGCCCACGTCCTCACGTCGGTGGGGCCGCCCAGCATCCCCGGGAGGGCGAAGAGGACGCCGGCGAAGGCGAGGAAGGCGAGGCGGCCCGCCCACGGGCTCGAGGCCCGCGGCGCGAGCGCGGACAGGGGCGTGCGGCGGGGTGGAGCGGGTGCGGCTCCGGCCAGCTGGTCCTCGGCCGCCTCGACCACCTCGGCCGGGGCTTCGGCGATCTCGCTCATGTCGCCAGGCCCCTCGTCCGGAACGACACGATGCCGTTGGGCCGCAACTGGAGGAACAGGATCACGAACGCGAAGACGGCGGCGCGTCCGATGGTGGACGAGGTGGAACGCTCCACGAAGGCGTTCAGGGTCCCCAGCATGAGGGCGGCGAGCACGGCGCCCCGCAGCTTCCCGAAGCCGCCCACGATGACGACGAGGAAGGCGCTCAGGATGTAGGCCGTGCCCGTGCTGGTCCCGATCGGACCGATGAGCGACACCGCCACGCCCGCGATGCCGGCCAGCCCCGACCCGAGGAAGAACGTGGTGGCGTCGACCCGGGAGGTGCGCAGGCCGCTGACCGCGGCCAGGTCGCGGTTCTGCATGACCGCCCGCATCCGGCGCCCGGCGGCCAGGCGGGACATGAACACCCACACGGCGGCCATGGTCACGACGACGGTGAGGAGCACGAACAGGCGGGTGTGGGTGAGGGTGACGCCGAACACGTGCCACTGGCCGCGGAGCCACGTCGGCGTCACGACGTCCTTGTTGTTGGCGCCGAACAGGTCCCGGGCCGCCTGCTGGAGGACGAGGCTCATGCCGAACGTCACCAGCAGGGTGTCGAGTGGCCGCCCGTACATCCGGCGCAGCAGCAGCCGGTCCATCGCCACGCCCATCAGGCCGCCGGCCACGAAGGCCATCGGGAAGGCGATGAGCACGGCGGCGCCCTTCGCCCCCGCGAGCACCGACGTCTGCAGGACGTACGGCACGTAGGCGCCGGCCATGATCATCTCGCCGTGGGCCATGTTGATCACGCCCATCTGCCCGAACGTGAAGGTGAGGCCGAGCCCGACCACCAGGAGGATCGAGGCGAGCGTCATCCCGATGTAGAGGTTCCCGACGAAGGTCTCCATGGCGGCCTCTCGTGCAAGGGGCCGGGGGCGTCGCCCGGGTGGGCGGGCGACCCCCGGCGCTCCCTACTTGGCGGCGTCGCACTCCGCGCGGGCCTCGCCGGTGGCGAGACCGTCCGCCCAGGCGTAGGTGTCGAGGCACGGGTCCGGCTCGACCGGCTTCCCGGAGTTCCACACCTCGTCGATGAGGCCCTCGGCGTTGATCCTGCCGATGCGGGCCGTCTTGAAGACGTGGTGGTTGGTCGGGTGGACCGTGAGCTTGCCCTCCGGCGTGTCGAGCTCGATGCCGCCCGCCGCCGCGATGACCTTCGCCTTGTCGAAGGTCTGGGCCTTCTCGACGGCGGCCTTCCAGATGTACACCGAGTTGTACCCGGCCTCGATCGGGTCCGCCGTGTTCTTGTCGGCGCCGTACTCCTTCTTGAACGCCTCGACGAACCTGGCGTTCATCGGCTCGTCGGTCGTCTGGTAGTAGTTCCAAGCCACCAGGTGGCCGACCAGGTTGTCGACGCCGACGCCGCCGACCTCCTCCTCGGCGATCGACACCGAGATGGTCTGGATCTTCTCCGGCGTGTTCCCCTTGGCCTTGAGCTCCTTGAAGAACGACACGTTGCTGTCGCCGTTCAGGGTGTTGAACACGACCTGGGGCTTGGCGTCCAGCACCTTCTGCACGATGCCCTGGACGTTGGTGTCGCCCAGCTGGAGGTAGTCCTCACCGAGGATGTTCAGGCCGTTGGCGGCCGCGTACGCCTTGATCTCCTTGTTGGCGGTACGCGGGAACACGTAGTCCGAGCCGACGAGGTAGACGTTGATGAGGCCCTGCTCCTTCATGTAGTCGAGGGCGGGGATGATCTGCTGGTTCGTCGTGGCTCCGGTGTAGAAGATGTTGGGCGACACCTCGAGCCCCTCGTACTGGACCGGGTAGAACAGCAGGCCCTCGGCGCCCTCGACCACCGGCTTCATGGCCTTGCGGCTGGCCGACGTCCACCCGCCGAACACCACGGCGACGTCGTCGGTGGTGAGCAGCTTCTCCACCTTCTGGGCGAAGACCTCGGGCTTGGACTCGCCGTCCTCGACGATGGGCTCGATCTGCCTGCCGAGCACGCCGCCGGCGGCGTTGATCTCCTTGATGGCCAGCAGCGAGGCGTTCTTGACCGCCACCTCGCTGATCGACATCGTGCCGCTCAGCGAGTGCAGCACCCCGGCCTTCACGCTCTCTCCGGACGCCTCCCCGGTGCCGCCGCCGGTCGCCGTCTCGTCGTCGCCACTTCCGCCGCACGCCGCCAGCGCCAGCGTCCCGACGACCAGCGTGCACGCCAGCCTCCTCCACCCCGCCCGCGCCGCGATGCCTCGTCGTCCCAATGCGCTCCCCTGTCTTTCGGTGCTGTGTGCCGTCAGCCCTTTGGCGACGCGCCGAAACGTAGAGACGGCGCATTGCCCTCACATGACGCCGGTGTGGCGGGTCGGTGACCATTGCCTGACCCGTTCCTTCCGTCGGCAAAGCCGTCCCCTCCCGCGGGCACGACGGTCGCCAGATCGGCCACGAAGGCCGACCTCCACGGGGCGAGCCGGCGCTCCACCGACGCCGCGTCGGAGCCGGCGGCGCGCACGAGCGCGCCCTCACCGGCCAGGGCAAGCACGGTCCGACGCTGCACGGGTCCGGCCCGGGGCCGCAGCCCGAGCAGCGCGACCGACCCGAGGTGGCGGGTGCCGTCGAGGACGGCGGGGCCGTCCCAGGCGGGGGCGGACGGGCCGGCCCGGAGCCCGTCCCGCAGCAGGGGGGTGCCGGCGAGGTCGACGTCGAGCCGGACGGCGACGTCGCCGGGGCGTTCGCCCCACCGCCCGAGCACGAGCGTCTCCGACCACACGGCGGCCGCTCCGGCGGCGAGGCGGACACGGGCCCTCCCCCCGTGGCGACACCCGGCGCACGCCACCAGGGGCTCGGGCAACCAGGCCAGGGATGCGCCGGGGCCGAGGTCGGCGTGGACGTCGAACGTGGTGGAGCCGGCCCCGGGGCAGGGGTGGGCCAGGGTGGCGGCAGCCGTGCGCACGGTGAGGCGGGCGCCCGGCCCCAGGCGCAGGGACACCGCGAGCTCGTCGCCCTCGACCAGGCTGGCCGCCGCCCCCACCAGCAGCAGTTCGGGACCGTGGATCCCGGCCAGCACCTTGGCGGCCAGCGGTGGCGAGGCCGACAGCCCGACGACGCGGTCGCCGTCGACGGCTACGTCGAGACGGGCGAGCAAAGCCGCGACTCGAGGAAGGCCACGACCTCGGTCGCCGCCGGGTCGTCGACCAGGGAGAGGAAGACGGTCGGGCGGTCTCCCCGCTGGCGGGCCGCGTCCCGGGCCATCACCCCGAGGTCGGCCCCGACCAGCGGCGCCAGGTCGGTCTTGTTCACCACCAGCAGGTCCGAGCGGCTCACGCCGGGGCCGCCCTTGCGCGGGACCTTGTCACCCCCGGCCACGTCGATGACGAACAGCTGCACGTCGGCCAGGGCCGGGCTGAACGTGGCGGTCAGGTTGTCGCCGCCCGACTCGATCAGAACGAGGTCAAGGCGCGGATGGTCGGACGCCAGGCGCTCGACGGCGTCCAGGTTGGCGGACACGTCGTCGCGGATGGCGGTGTGCGGGCAGCAGCCCGTCTCCACGGCGGTGATGCGATCGGGCGGGAGGACGCCGGCTTGCAGGAGGAACTCGGCGTCCTCGCGCGTGTAGATGTCGTTGGTGACGACGGCGACCTGGCGCCGCCCTGACATCGCACGGCACAGGGCGGCGACCAGCGCCGTCTTGCCCGAACCCACCGGACCGCCGACGCCGACGCGCAGCGGCCGGCGCGAGTTTGGCGCACCGCCGGCCCGCGGAGGGGGGCCGCCGCCCGCAGCCACATCGTCGTCGTGGTCGTGGTCACGATGCAAAGAGGCGCACCTCCCAGGCCGCGTGCTCCTCGGCCCGCTGCTCGAGGACGGGCGCCGACCACGCCGGGCCGGCGGCGGCGGCGCCACCGACCGACACTGCGGAGGCCTCGGCCGCCACGGCGTCGGCCAGGGGCGCCAGGCGGGCGGCCACCGCTGCGGCATCCGCCATGTCGACCGGGAGGAGGCGCACGGCGGCGGACACCGCGCCGGCGACCAGTCCGTGCACGGCGAGGGCGGCGGCGTCGGGCGGAGACAGGCCCGCCTCCCGGGCGACCAGCCCGAGGACGACCGGGTGCTGCTCGACGCGCACGGCGGCCAGGGCGGGCCACGACGCCGCTGCGGCGCGCCGCAGCCCGCGCCCGAGCACGCGACCGGCGGCCCGGAGAGCGGGCGACGGGCAGCGGGCCTCGCACTCGGCCTCCAGCACCTCGGGGTCGCCGCCGGCGCACGTCGACGCCGCCAGCCAGGCGTCGGTCAGACCGGTGGTGGCCAGGCGGCCCGCCAGGAACCGCTCGACACCGTCGAGATCCGTCACCCGGCCAGAAGCCACGGCGGCCTCCAGGCCGCCCGAGTGCGCCGAGCCGCCGCCCGGGAAGCGGCCGTCGCCGAGCAGGAGGAGGGTGGCGGTCGTCACGGCTCAGAACAGGGCGTAGCGCTGCGCCAGCGGCAGCACCTCAGCGGGGTGGGGCTCGACCACCTCGCCGTCGACGCGGACGGTGAAGGTCGACGGGTCGACCTCGATGTGCGGAATGGCGGTGTTCTCGGGCAGGTCGGCCTTGCCACGACGGCGTGTGTCGCCGACCGGCAGCAGGCGGCGGGTGACCCGGAGGCGGTCGGGAAGGCCGTCGTCGAGGGCGGCGGGCGCCACCCACGACACCGACAGCGCCCCCGCCACCGTCGCTCCGAACATGGGCCGGGCCATGACCGGTTGGGGCGTGGGGATGGACGCGTTGGCGTCGCCCATGGCCGCCCACGCGATCATGCCGCCCTTCACGACCGCATGGGGGCGCACGCCGAACCAGGCGGGGTCCCAGAGCACGAGGTCGGCCAGCTTGCCCGGCTCCACCGAGCCGACCTCGCCGTCCAGGCCGTGGGCCACCGCCGGGCACATCGTGTACTTGGCCACGTAGCGCCGGGCCCGCAGGTTGTCGGCGCCCGCCACCGGCTCACCGGCGAGCGGGCCGCGCCGGGCCTTCATGACGTGGGCCGTCTGCCAGGTACGCATGACCACCTCGCCGACGCGGCCCATGGCCTGGGAGTCGGAGCCGATCATGGAGATGGCGCCCAGGTCGTGGAGCACGTCCTCGGCGGCGATGGTGGACGGTCGGATGCGGCTCTCGGCGAAGGCGATGTCCTCGGCGACCCTGGGGTTGAGGTGGTGGCAGACCATGAGCATGTCGAGGTGCTCGTCGATGGTGTTGACCGTGTGCGGCCGGGTGGGGTTGGTCGACGACGGCAGCACGTTGGGGTGCGACGCCACCGTGATGATGTCGGGCGCGTGACCGCCTCCCGCACCCTCGGTGTGGTAGGCGTGGATGCCCCGACCGCCGATGGCGGCGAGGGTGTCGCCCACGAACCCCGCCTCGTTGAGGGTGTCGGTGTGGATGGCGACCTGCACGCCGAGACGGTCGGCTGCCGTCAGGCACGCATCGATGGCGGCCGGCGTCGTTCCCCAGTCCTCGTGCAGCTTGAAGCCGGCCGCCCCCGCCCGGGCCTGCGAGGTGAGCGCATCCTGCGACACGGTGTTGCCCTTGCCCAGCAGGGCCACGTTGACCGGATAGGCGTCGAGGGCCTCGAGCATGCGCGCCAGGTACCACGCACCGGGCGTGACGGTGGTCGCCTTGGTCCCCTCGGCCGGGCCCGTGCCCCCGCCGACCACCGTGGTCGTGCCGGCGGCCAGCGCCACCTCGACCACCTGCGGGCAGATGAGGTGGACGTGGCAGTCGACGGTCCCGGCGGTGAGGATGCGGCCCTCCCCCGCCAGCACCTCGGTCTCGGGCCCGACCACCAGCTCGGGCGTCACCCCGTCCATCACGTCGGGGTTCCCGGCCTTGCCGAGGGCGACGATGCGGCCGTCCTTGACCCCCACGTCGGCCTTGACGACGCCCCAGTGGTCGAGGACGACCACGCTGGTGATCACCAGGTCGACGGCGGACGCCAGCGCCTGGCCCATCGACTCCCGCACGACCTTGCCGCCGCCGAACACCGTCTCGTCGCCGGGGCCGGCCGGCGTGCAGCGGTCCTCGGTGGGGCTGATCCACACGTCGGTGTCGGCCAGGCGCACCCGGTCGCCCACGGTGGGGCCGTACAGCTCGGCGTAGCGCTGCCGCGAGATGCGCACGCTCAGCCGTCCCCGCCGGCGCCGGTCCCACCGGCACGGAGCTGGAGCCCGGGAACGGTGGCCGTCCCTCCCAGGGCGACGAGGGCGACGTCGCGCGACACGCCCGGCTCGAACCGCACGCCCGTGCCGGCGGGGACGTCCAGCCGGAAGCCGAACGCCGCCTCGCGGTCGAACGCCAGGGCGGCGTTCACGTCGGCGAAGTGGAAGTGCGACCCCACCTGCACGGGCCGGTCGCCGGTGTTCTCGACGACCAGCGCCCGCCGCTCCCGGCCGGGGTTGACCTCGACCTCCCCACCGGCAGCCGCCAGCTCGCCCGGGACCATCAGGAGATGGGCCGGTGGATGGTCACCAGCTTGGTGCCGTCGGGGAACGTGGCCTCGACCTGCACCTCGTGGAGCATCTCGCCCACGCCCTCCATCACGTCGTCGGGGCCGAGCACGTGGCGGCCCTCCGCCATGAGGTCCGCCACGGACCGACCATCGCGGGCGCCCTCCAGGACGAACGAGGAGAGAACGGCCGTCGCCTCCGGGACGTTGAGCTTCAGCCCGCGACCCCGCCGCTCGCGGGCGACCATGGCCGCCACCGACACGAGCAGCTTGTCGACGTCGGTCGGCGTGAGCCTCACCGGCGCGTGCCTCCTTCCGCGGAGCGGCACCCGGATGGGGCCGCAGACGAACGGAAGCTAACGACGTGCTGTTTCCATCGTGTTTCCCCGACCACAACCGGGTGTTACGGCGGTCGGAGCACACCACCGGTGCCGACGTCAGTCCCGCAGCACCCAGAACAGGCGGGCCGGCTCCATGGTGAGGTTCCGCCACCCGCCGATCGCCGCGTCGGTCGCGACCAGGGCGTCGCCCGCCCGCATCACCGGCGTGTCGTCCGCCACCCGCACCTGCACGAGCCCGCCGGCCACCAGGACCATCTCGGCCCCGCGGTGCCTGACGTGGGGCGTGCCCGACTCCCCGGCGGCGAGCGTCACCAGGTACGCACGCAGGCCGGTGCCCGGGTCGTCCAGCAGGGCGGCGTGCGGTCCGCCGCTCCTCGTCCGGTCCCGCCGCGCCAGCATGTACCCGGGGCCGCCGACGCCGCCCAGCAGCTCGTCGATCGTGACCCCGAGCCGCTCGGAGAGCGTGAGCAGGGTGTCGAGCGACAGGCCGCGGCGGCCCGCCTCGGCCTGCGAGATGGCGCTGGCCGTCACGCCGGCCAGCCGGGCGAGATCGGCCTGGCTCAGGCTGCGCTGCCTGCGCACCAGCTCCAGCCCCCGGCCCAGCCGCCCGACGGCCCGCTCGTGGTCGAGGTGTACGCCTTCGTCGTCCACCGACAGGCCGAGCTGGAGGCCCTGGACGGTGGAGGGACGGCCCTCCGCCTTCACGATGCGCAGCCACCCCCGGCCCACCTCGAGCACGCACTGCGTGACCTTCTGGACCTGGTCGACGAAGGGGGCGCCCAGATCACGCCTCGGCGCGCGCCAGTAGGCGATCGCCCCGGCGTCGAACATCCGGGGGCACACCCGGCTGAAGAACGCCAGCCCCCGCTGCGGCCCCCAGCGGCGGGCCAGGGCGTCCAGCCCGTCGATGACGACGCACGCCGGTACCGGGGCTGCGCACACCTCCATCAGCGCCTGCTCCAGCACGTCCGCCGCCGCATGCGACTGCCGCGGCCGGGCGTCGAGGACGAGGACGCCGGGACCGACCCGCCCGGCCACGAGGTCGGGGCGGGTCGACGTCGTCACGTACGCCCTGGGAAGGCCCGCCCTCCCGGCCGATGCCAGGAAGGAGTCCTCCAGGCGGGTGGCGACGACCGGGTCGTCGGCCACCCACACGACGTTGTCGCCGGGGATGACGCCGCCCAGCACGGTGTCGAGGTCGGCGACACCGCTGCTTACACGACCGTCGGGTAGCGACATCGACCGCCTTCCTGCCCATTAGCGCCGCTTACTGAAGCTTTACCAGACGTAACAGGGTGTGTGCAGACTGCACCCACCGATCGCCGGCACCCAGCGGCCGACACCGCGTCCAGGAGACGACAGCCGATGTGCTTCAAGAACCTACCGATCGAGTTCGACCAGGACGGGAAGGCCACGCTGCGCGAGGGGGCGGGGGACCCCTACGCGGTGTCGCCGGCCAGGCCCAAGGGCTACGTGCGCCGCCAGGAGGGCCCCGGTGCCCAGCTGGCCGCCCCGCCCCGCCTGCGGGACTGGAACATCGACCCCATGACCCGCGTGGCCGGCGCCCTCGCCGTCCACTGCGTGCTCGACCTGGAGAACCGCGTCGCCGTCGAGGCCCACTCCCGGGCCATGCTGTTCCGCGGCTACGAGCTGATCCTCCAGGGCCGCGACCCCCGGGACGCCATCGACATCAGCTCCCGGGCCTGCGGCGTGTGCGGCGGCGTGCACGCCACCGTCTCCTCGCAGTGCCTCGACATGGCCTTCGGCGCCGCCCCGCCGCCCCTCGGCACCGAGGTCCGCAACCTGGGCGAGGTCGGCGAGATGTTCTACGACCGCCCGCTGCACCTCGGCCTGCTGGCCGGCCCCGACTACTCGACGGCGCTGGTGTCGGTCACCAACCCCGAGCTGGTCACCCGGGCCGAGCGCACCCTGTCGCCCCACGGCGACGTGCACGGGTACCGCACCATCAAGGACATCATGGACGCCCTCAACCCGCTCACGGGCCAGATCTACCTGGAGGCCCTGGAGTGGACGCGGGTGGGCCGCATCATGTGCATGCTGATGTACGGCAAGTACCCGCACCCGTCGACCCTCGCCCCCGGCGGCGTGACCACCACGATCTCCACGTCGTCGTTCAACGAGTACTACACCCAGCTGGGCAAGATCTTCGACTTCGCCAAGGTCATCTGCCGCATCTGGGACGACCTGATCGACTTCTTCCTGGAGGCCAACCCGGCGTACGAGCAGGTCGGCCAGCGCGAGTGCAACCTCGCCCAGACCGGCATCTGGGACAACTCGGAGTACTACGACGCGACGTTCCAGAACATCGACACCTGGGGCAACCAGCGGTGGTCGAAGCCGTGCGTGATCATCGAGGGCAAGCAGGTCACCACCAACATCACCCAGATCAACATGGGCTTCGAGGAGTTCATCGACCACTCGTTCTACGAGGACTGGACCCGCTCGGGCGGCCCGCGCTTCCGCACCGACCCCCTGGGCAACCCCATCTCCCCGTACCACCCGTGGAACAAGACCACCATCCCCAAGCCCACGGCCACCGACTTCCGCGGCAAGTACACCTGGGACACCGCCCCCCGCTGGGACCGGCGCACCATCGAGACGGGCGCCTACGGCCAGCTGTGGTCGACGGCTCTCGCCAACAACACCGTGGACAACCCCTTCTTCGAGTCGACCGGCGACGGCCTGCGCATCGTGATGCCCCGCCACGGCCTCCCGGAGGAGGAGCTGTTCTGGAAGGTGCCCCGGGTCATCAACGCCGTCGAGCGCAACCGGGCCCGGGCCTACTCCATGGCCTTCACCGCCGCCATCGGCATGAACTGCATGCTGAAGGCCCTCGAGTACTGGCGGCGGGGCGAGACCAAGGTCCACACGCCGTACAAGGTGCCCAAGGATGAGCGCATCGCCATGGGGTTCTGGGAGGCCGGCCGCGGCTGGCTGGCCCACCACATGCACATGGACAAGGGCAAGATCGTCAACTACCAGATCACTACCCCGTCGACGCTCAACGCCTCGCCCCGCGACCCGTTCGGCGGCCTCGGCCCCTACGAGCAGGCCATCATCGACACCCCGCTCCTCGAGAGCGTGCCCGACGAGCAGGTCAAGGGCCTCGACGTCCTGCGGGCCATCCGCAGCTTCGACCCCTGCATGCCGTGCACCACGCACATGGACACCGGCCGGGGGATCATCACCCGTGAGGTGAACTCCTGCGGGTGCACGCTCGAGTAGCCGAACGCCCTGCCGAGAACAGCGGCAGACGAACGACCGGCCGCCTCGGCGGCCACCCGATGGAGCCCTCGCCTCGGCGCTTCGGTGCCGGGCGGCGGCTACCCACCACGTCCTGCTCCCCGGGACGTGCGCCAGGGAGGGCGGAGGCCGAATCCGCCCTTCCTGTGGTCTTCGGCCAGCTCCCCGTCCTTGCCGACGGGGAGCTCGCCGCGTCCGGGGGACGCCTACAGGCAGCCCTCGGAGTACTCCACCTCGGGCAGGCGGCCGGCGCGCAGCGCCGTCACCTTGCGCCCGTCGGTCTCGATGACCAGGCGGAAGCCCTCGTCGGCCGGCGCCGTCGGGATGAGGGTGAGGTAACGCCCGCCCACGAGGTAGTCGTGGTCGCCCACCGCCAGGCGCCCTCCGTACCGGCGCTGGGCCTCGTCCTCCGACTGCCCGATGGCCACCCCTTCCGGCGTCTGCGTCGACCCGGCGGTCACGTCGGTGCGGGCGACGACGCCTCGCGCCACGAGGAATCCGACGCCGTCGAACCCCGACTCGGGCCCGTAGGTCGCGCACTCCTCGTCGGGTGGCTCGATCACCGGGGCCAGCCTGGTGCCCAGGGCGGCGCCCGCCTCCTGGACCGTCATGCCCACCCGCACGGGCCCGAACCCGCGCAGCTCCAGCCGGTACCCGGCCGTCGCTGGCGATGACGACGACGGAGGCGGTGCGACGGTGGTGGTGGTGGTGGTCGCCGCGGTCGGAGGCGAGGCGGCGGGGTCGCCCTCGCCGCCCGACGAGCAGGCGGCGAGCACGGCGGCCACGGCCACCCCGGCGGCGGTGGCCCCGGGTCGGCGGCGGGTCATGCCCCATGCTGCCCCGGCGGGAGGCGCCGGGGCCACGGGGACGCACACCGGCCCTATCGCAGAACGGCCGGCGGTCGTACCCTGGCCTCAGAGCACGAAGGAAGGGGTGAGGCAATGCGCCGTTACCTCGTGGTCTCGAACCAGACGCTGTCCAGCGAGGCGTTGGCCGACAAGGTCCGGTCGTGCCTGGCCGCCGGTCCCTGCCGGTTCCACGTGGTGGTCCCCGCGACGCACACGCACGACCACCTCACGTGGACCGAGGGGCGCGACCGGGCCCTCGCCGCCCGGCGGTTGGAGTCCGCCCTCGAGCGGCTCCGCGAGCTGGGCGCCGACGTGGACGGCGAGGTGGGCGACGCCCGTCCCCTCGACGCCATCGCCGACGCCCTCCGCGACCAGCCGCCGTTCGACGAGATCCTCCTGGTGACGCTGCCCCCGGGGGCGTCGCGCTGGCTGCACCAGGACCTCCCCCACCGCGCCGAACGGCGCTTCGCCATCCCCATCACCCACCTGGTGGCCGAACCGGTCAGCGCCTGAGCGCCCGCCGTTCCTACGAGGCGGCCAGCGGGGCGACGGTCGCGCCCGCCGGGGCGTCGTCGGCGGGCCCCTCGCCGGGCCGCGGCTGGTCGAACTGCGTGCGGTGGAGCTCGGCGTACCGGCCGCCGGCCACCAGCAGCTCGGCGTGCGTCCCGCGCTCGACCACCCGACCGTCCTCCACCACCAGGATGAGGTCCGCCTCGCGGATGGTGGAAAGGCGATGGGCGATGACGACGGCGGTGCGCCCCTCCAGGGCGTCGCCCAGGGCGGCCTGGACGGCCGCCTCGGACGTCGAGTCGAGGTGGGCCGTCGCCTCGTCGAGGATGACCACGCGCGGGCGGGCGAGCAGGAGGCGGGCGATCGTCAGCCTCTGCCGCTCACCGCCGGAGAGGCGGTAGCCCCGCTCGCCCACGAGCGTGTCGAGCCCGTCGGGGAGGGACCTTACGAGGTCGGCCAGCCGGGCCCGCCGCAGGGCGTCCCACAGCGCGTCCTCGGTGGCGTCCGGGCGGGCGAAACGGAGGTTCTCGCGGATGGTGTCGTGGAACAGGTGGCCGTCCTGGGTGACGACGCCCAGGGTCTCGCGGATCGACCGGAACGTCAGGTCCCGCACGTCGACGCCGGACAGGCGGACGGCGCCCGCGTCGACGTCGTACAACCGGGCGGCCAGGGCGGCGATGGTGGACTTGCCGCTCCCCGACGACCCGACGAGGGCCACCAGCTGCCCGGGCTCGACGCGGAACGACACGCCGTGGAGCACCTCGGCGCCGGTGGAGGTGTCGAGGGCCGCCACCTCCTCCAGCGACGCCAACGAGACCTTGTCGGCCGACGGGTAGGCGAAGCGCACGCCCTCGAACTCGACGGACACGGGACCGTCGGGGACGCCCACGGCGTCGGCCTTCTCGGTGATCAGGGGCGGCAGGTCGAGCACCTCGAAGACCCGCTCGAAGCTGACCAGGGCCGACATGGCGTCCACCCGGGCGCTGGCCAGCGCCGTGAGCGGCCCGTAGAGGCGGGTGAGCAGGAGGGCCAGGGTGACGACGGTGCCGGGCTCGAGGTCGCCCCGCAGCGCCATCCACCCGCCCAGGCCGTAGACGAGGGCGAGGGCGAGGGCCGACACCATCGACAGCGCGGTGAGGAAGATCCACTGGCCCATGGCGGTGCGCACGCCGATCTCGGCCACCCGCCCGGCCCGCTCGCCGAACTGCGCCTCCTCGTGGTCCGGCCGGCCGAACAGCTTGACCAGCGTCGCCCCCGGCGCCGAGAAGCGCTCGGTCATCTGCGTCGTCATCGCCGCGTTGTGGTCGGCCGCCTCGCGCTCCATCCGCGCCAGCCGGCCGCCCATGCGGCGGGCGGGCACCACGAAGACCGGGAACAGGAGCATGGCCAGGGCCGTGATCTGCCACGACAGGCGCAGCATCACCCCGAGGGTGAGCAGCAGCCCGATGACGTTGGTCACGACGCCCGACAGCGTCCAGGTGAACGCCCGCTGGGCGCCGATCACGTCGTTGTTCAGGCGGCTCACGAGCGCACCGGTGCGAGTCCGGGTGAAGAACGCCACCGGCATGCGCTGCACGTGGGCGAACACGGCGCGGCGCAGGTCGAGGATGAGCCCCTCGCCTATGCGGGACGACTGCCAGCGCTCGGCGATCCCCACGGCGGCGTCCAGCACCGCCAGCAGGGCGATGACCAGGGCCAGACCGACCACGGTGTCCGCCCCGCGGCCCTCGATGATCTTGTCGACCACCCGCCCGGCCAGCACCGGGCTCGCGACGGTGAGGACGGCCGCCACCACGCTGAGGGCGAGGAAGGCGGCCAGCTTGCGCCGGTGGGGCTTGGCGAACGCCCAGATCCGGCGCAGGGTCGCCCTGGTGACGGTCCGCCGCGGCTGGGCGCCCTGCATCGCGCTCTCCAGCGCCATCCACTGGCTGAACCCCATGTCCATCGCGACGTCCTCCCGGGCGTTCACGGATTCCCGCCCGGACGCAGTCTGCTGGTTAAAGTTGACTTGAAGTCAAGCGGATTTCCTGCGACGGGAGCGAGCGTGGACGACCTGACCATCGGGGCCCTGAGCGAGCGGACGGGCGTCGCCCCTTCGGCGCTGCGCTTCTACGAGGCCGAGAGGCTGATCTCCTCGAGCCGTACCGCCGGTGGCCAGCGCCGGTACCGGCGCGACACAATCCGCCGCGTGTCGTTCGTCCGGATCGCCCAGCAGGTCGGTTTGTCGCTCCCAGAGATCCGGGACGCGCTGTCGTCGCTCCCCGAGGGGCGTACGCCCGACCGGCGGGACTGGGAGAGGCTGTCGGCGTCGTGGCGGCCCCGCCTGGACGAGCGCATCGCCACCCTCGAGCGCCTCCGGGACCGCCTCGACGGCTGCATCGGGTGCGGCTGCCTGTCGCTGTCGCTGTGCAAGCTGGCAAACCCGGGCGACGTGGCCGGCGAGGCGGGTCCCGGCCCGCGCTACCTCCTCGGCGGCTGAGGACCGTCGCCCGGGCCGGTCCCGGCGCGGAGCCCGCACCCGTCGCCCAGCGGGCAGACCCGTGGCGCGGCCTGCCCGAGCACGTCGAGGCCGAACCGGCGCATCTCCTCGGAGCGCTGGCCCGGGTCGCCGGTGTCCCGCAGCACCTCGGCCATGGCGAGCATCGAGCCGCCCGTCTCCAGCATGTGGTCGGTGGTGGCCAGCATCGCCGCCTTGACCTCGCTCCACGGCACCGTGCCGTCGCCCGCCTCCGACCGGTACGAGATGCCGGCGGCGTCGATGCCGGTGACGTCGACCGTCACGACCCGCCCGTCGTTGTACGTGATCCCGGCGGTGAAGCTGATGGCGTCCACGCCTCCATGGTGGCGCGGCCGGTACGGCGTCGCCCGGTGCCGAGCACCCGCCGGGAGTCGGCCCGTCAGCGCGCCGGCGGCACGCCGACGACGACGAGCGCGATGTCGTCCCGGGGGACGCCCTCCTGGAACACCACGACCTCGTCGACGACGGCCCGTGCCACCTCGTCGGCGCGATCCTCCAGGACCCGTGCCGGCGCCGCGTCGCCGATGGCGGTCGCCCGGAGCGGGTAGCGGGCGAGGGCCGTCACAGCGGCCGCCTCGGCTCCCTTCCCGCCGACGTCACCCAGCACCACCACCCACGCACCACCGCGTGTCCCGAAGACGTCGTAGAAGTCCCCGCCGACCTCGTCGCCGGCGCCGGCGGGGCGGTAGGCGGCGGCCACGGGGCGGTCGGGCCGCCCCATGATCACCGGCGCCATGGCCCGCGACCACCCGAGGTAGTTGCTGTCGAGGGAGTCCAGCAGCTCGTCGATGTCGGCGCGGCCGAACCCGCCGACGTGCCCGTCGTCGTCCACGTACCGGGGCGACGGGCCGACCAGCACCAGCTTGGCGAAGCGGCTGGGCTCCCGGACGGCGGCCAGCACGCCGATCATGGCGCTCACCGAGTGGCCGACGAACACCACGTCCTGGAGCCCCAGCTCGGCGCAGATCTCCAACACGTCTCCGGCGTATCCGTCGAGGGTGGCGTACCGGTCGGCATCGAACGCGGCGAGGTCCGAGCCGCCGGCGCCGACGTGGTCGAAGAGGACGACCCGGTGGTCCGGCTCGAACGCCGGCGCCACGTACCGCCACATGTGGAGGTCGCACCCGAACCCATGGGCGAACACCATGGGAGACCGCCCGCGACGCCGGAGACGCGGACGTGGTTCCTCGTCAGCGCACCCATGAGGGCGGCGAATCTACCGGGCGAGGGCTCCCGGGCACGACCCGAGGTGCCAGGCTGCGCCCATGGGCATCCCCGGGACGATCGTGTGCGTCGACTGCGGCGGGACCTGCCACCGGTCGCCGCTCGGCGCACCCGAGACCGGGTGGCGGGTCGGCGACGTCGTCACCTACCGCTGCCGCGAGTGCGCCGACGTCTGGTACGTGGAGCTCGACGCCGAGGACGTGGAAGCGGACGACGGCGTCGCTCGGACGCCGCCGCCCTCCGACCCGGGCCCGTAGCGGCGACGGCGACCCCCCGGATCGTCGCGGGTGCCACACTCTCCGCGTGCACGTGCGGGTGCGGATGCTCGGCGGGTTCGAGGTGGACGTCGACGGCGTGGCCGTTCCCGCCGACGCGTGGAGGTCCCGGCGGTCGCGCCAGCTCGTCGCTCTCCTGGCGCTGGCGCCCGGTCACCGGCTGACGCCCGAACAGGCCATGGACAGCCTGTGGCCCGACCTCGACCCCCGGGCGGCGCGCGCCAACCTCCACAAGGCGGCGTCGCTGGCGCGACGGGCGACCGGGTCCAGGGACTTCGTCGTCCTCCGGGGCGGAGCCGTCGTGCTGTGCCCGGGCGCCGCCGTCGACGTCGACGCCGAGCGGTTCTCGGCCTCGGCCGAGGCGGCCCTGCGGTCCGGCGACGCCGCCGCCTGCGCCGAGGCGGCCGCCGGCTACAGCGGCGACCTGCTCCCCGAGGATCGCTACGAGGAGTGGACGCTGGTCGAGCGGGACCGGCTGCGGAGGCTCCACGTCGACCTCCTCCGGACCGCCGGGCGGTGGGCCGACGTGGTGGACACCGAGCCGACCGACGAGGCGGCCCACCGGGCGCTGATGCGCGAGCACCTGGCGGCCGGTCGGGTCCACGCCGCCATCCGCCAGTACCAGCGCGTGCGGACCGCACTCGCTCGCGAGCTGGGCCTCGCCCCGTCGGCCGAGACGACGGGGCTCTACCGGGAGATCCTCGGCACGGCCGCCACGGGCGCCGTCCGTCCCGGTCTGGTGGGACGGGAGATCGAGCTCGTGCGCGCCGGCGCCGCCCTGCGCCGGGCGCGCGAGGGCCGGCCGGCGGCGGTCCTGGTCGAGGGCCCGGCCGGCATCGGCAAGACCCGGCTCTGCGAGGAGCTGGCCGACCAGGCCGCCGCCGACGGGTGGTTGGTGCTCCGAGCAGCCGCCCGGGAGTCGACCCGGTCGCTGCCCTACGCCCCGCTCACCGAGGCGGTGGGCGGCCTGCTGCTCCAACGGCCGGACCTGGGCCGGGCCCTCGGTGACGCCGAGCGCTCCCTGCTCGCCCGCCTCGACGGCACGGCCGCAGCCGCGCCGTCGGTCCCCGTCCATCGCCAGGCGGTGCTCCATCTGGTCACGCATCTGCTGGCCGCCGCCGACGCGACGAACGGCGTCCTCGTCGTCGACGACCTGCACCACGCCGACGACGCCACCGTCGAGCTGCTCCACCTCCTCGCCGGCGCGCCGTTCCCGCGGGGCCTGCTCGTCGTCGCCGGCCTGCGGCCCGGCCCTCCGCCGCCGGTGCGCGACCTGCGCGATGCGCTGGTCGGCGGCGGCGTGGCCGTCGGCATCCACCTGGGGCCCCTGCGACGGCCGGAGATCGACGACATCGTCACCGGCGTCCGCGACGGCGTTCCCTCACGGGACGAGCTCGACCTGGTGTGGGATCTGAGCGGTGGGAACCCCTTCCTCGCCCTCGAGGTGGCCACCAGCACCGACGCCGTGGCCGCCGCTCCGGCGGGCGGGGTCGGCGCCGCCATCGCCGCCCGCATGCGACGGCTGCCCACCCACACCGAGCGGGCCCTGCGACGCGTCGCCCTGGTGGCCGAGGAGCTCACGGCCGACGAGTTCGCCGCCCTGGCCGGCGTGGGGCCGGACCGGGCGCTCGACGACCTGGTGGCGGCCACCGACGCCGGCGTCGTCGCCCGCCGCGGGTCGTCGTACCGCTTCCGGCACGACCTCGTCCGCGAGGAGCTGTGCCGAGACGTCCCGCCCGCCCAGGTGACAGAGGCCCAGCTGGCCGCCGCCGAGCGGCTGGCCGGCCTGGGTGCCCCCGCCGCCCGGGTGGCCCACCACCTCCTCGCCGCCGGTCGGGGCACCGACGCCCTGCCCTGGCTGCGGCGGGCCGTCGTGGACGCCTTCGCCGTCGGGGCCCAGGCGGACGCCGTCACCCTCGCCGACCGCGGCCTGGCCGTGGCACCTCGCGACCCGGAGCTGTTGGCTTGGCGGGCCGACGCGCTCGCCACCGTCGGCGACCCCGGCGCCCCCGCCGCCTACGCCGTGGCGATGGCCGTGGCCGAGCCGCCGGCCCGCCGGTCGCTCGCCATCCGGCGGGCCAAGACGCTCGTCGTCGCCGGCGACATCCCCGCCGCCCTGGAGACGCTGGCCGGCGTGGACGACGTCGACCCGGCCGACCGCGTCCAGCTTCTGGTCGCCCGAGGCCTGGCCTGGTGGTGCGCCGGCCGGCTCGACGACGCCGACGAGGCGGGGCGGGAGGCGCGGGCGCTGGCGGTCGAGACAGGCGACCTCCGCGACTTCGTCGACGCCACCATGCTGACCGCCATGGTCGCCCACGAGCGGGGCACCTGGCCGCAGCGGGCGTCGCTCGACCTGCTCGACTCGACCCTTCGCCCCGACCTGGCCACGGTCGTCATCGACGCCCATCTCTGCGTGGCCGAGTCGTACCTCTACGGCGGCGCGCCGTACGAGGACGTCATCGCCTTCGCCACCGACCTGGCCCGGCGAGCTGGCGAGGCCGGGGCGGCGAGGGCCGAGGCGTTCGCGGCCACGCTCCTCGGGGAGGCCCACCTCCTGCGGGGCGACGTGGCGGTGGCGACCGGGCACCTGCGCACCGCCGTGGCCCGGCACCGGACGGTGGGGGTCCTGTGCGGCGAGGCGCTCACTCTCCAGCGGCTGGCCGAGGCCCTGCTGGCGGCCGGCGACGAGGACGGCGCCCGGGCGGCGCTCGACGAGGCCTTCGTGGCGGCCCGGGGGTCGCCGGTGGGGACCCGCCACCTCCTCGATCGGATCCACGGCACGGCGATCCGGGCCGCACGCGACGCCAGCGCCGCCGTCGACGCCGTGGAGGAGGCGGACCGGGACCTCCGCGGGCCGCTGGAGACGTGCCCGCCGTGCTCGGTCAACCTCAGCGTCCCGGCGGCCATCGCCTGCGCGGCGGCCGGGGAGGTGGAGCGCGCCGCCGGTTACCTGGCGCGCAGCGAGCGCGTGGTCGCCGCCTTCTACCCCCGCGGCGGCTGGAGAGCAGCCCTCGACGAGGCCAGGGCCGCCGTGGCTCGCTCGAGCGGCGATGCGGCTGGTGCGGCGCGGCTGCTCCAGCAGGCGGCCGAGGGCTTCGACCGGTGGGGCCAGCGCCTCGACGCCGGCCGTTGCCGGCTGGCTTCCTCCGAGCTGTCGGCCGGGAAGGTTTGAGGAAGGGCCGGTTCGTACGGTCGTCCTCGACGCCGGCGCCACCTGGGCCCGGCGGGACGAGGAGGATCCGCCATGCCGAAGTTCCTTATCGAGCGCAGCATCCCGGGCGCCGGGCAGTTCAGCGACGACGAGGTCCGGGCCATCGCCCAGAAGTCCAACGAGGTCCTGGCCGGCTTGGCCCCGCGGGTCCAGTGGCTGCACAGCTACGTGACCGACGACGGGATCCACTGCGTCTACGTCGCCGACGACGAGGGCGCCGTCCTCGAGCACGCTCGCGGCGGCGGCTTCCCGGCCGACAAGGTCCGCCGCGTCCGCCGGGTCATCGACCCCACCACCGCCGAGGTGGCGTGATGCGCCGACGGGTCGGTGCCGGCGTGGCCGCCGGCATCGTCGCCGGCCTGGTCGCCGTCGGGGCAGGGGCGACGCCGTCGGGGGCGGCGCCGACGTGCGCAACCACCCTCGGGATCGCCGTCCACGGCCAGCACATCGTGGGCGACTACGTCACCGGGGGCCACCTCTCCTCCTGGCCGCCGGCGGGCCAGGTGGGCTCGGCGGCCGGAGGATCGGGTGCCGCCGTGCCCGGCGGGCCGGGGCCGGGGTTCCACTTCCCGAACGGGTTCGCGCCCGGGGCGTCGTTCTGCCTCGACCAGTCGCGGTCGCCCGGCATGCACCCGGGCGGCGGCTGACGTCCGGGCGGCCGCGGCGGCCGCGGCGGCTGCCGTCAGTCAGTCCTCGAAGAGCTCGCTCAGGAACGAGGACCGCTTCTTCTTCTTGTAGGGGACGGCCGAGCGGTCGTCGCGTCGCGGCTCGTGACGGTCGTCGTCGCGGTCCCGCCGCGGCTCGGGCGGCGGCGACCAGGACTCCGACCGCTCGATGATCTTGTCGAGCTCCCCGCGGTCGAGCCACACACCCCGACAGTTCGGGCAGTAGTCGATCTCGACACCCTGGCGCTCGCTCATCTCCAGCGTGGCGCCGTCGACGGGACAGTTCACGGTTGCCTCCTCGCAGGTCGGGGCCCGGCCGGTGGCGACGCACCGTGCGCCGGCCGTGAGGGCGGCGGCGGGTCCGCCGCACGGGCGCGGCCGGTCGCCCAACCTACCGGGTGGTGGGCGGCTGTCCGGATCACCGCCGGTCGTCCGTCAGTGAAGCGACGTCGCCAGGACGCGGGAGGCGACCATCGACGACGAGATGACCCCGAGCATGACGAGGCGGGTCCGGCGCGGGAGCGTCCGCCAGGCGACGAGGGTGCCCACCAGGTCGCCGGCGTCGGCCAGCCCGCCCGCCTCCATCCAGCCCCGGGCCGGGGCCTCATGGCGCAGCGCCAGCACCGGGCCGAGCCCGAGCGCCACGTCCCGCGCCCCGAGCGACCGGGCGAGGAGCTGGACGGAGGAACGGCGAGACTCGGCGTCGCCCAGCCACGGCAGCGACGGGAGACGGGGCGCGACCAGCGCCGTCACGCCGAGGGCGATGCGCCCGTAGGAGAGCAGCCGGGCGTAGCGACGGGCGTCCTCGGGCCCCATCGGGCCGACACTAGCGACCCGCGAACGGCGGCGAGACCCGGCGCCCGGGGCGGTTTGTCCCGTTCGCGGCCGGGGTACGTGGCGCGCACGGGACGACGGTCCCGACGCCTGTTGATGGACGCCGTTCTCAGCCTTCCTCCGGACCTGGACAGCGCATGGCGCGCCCGGCGCTTCGTCCAGGGCGCCCTGAACGACGGCGGCGTCACCGGGGACACGGCCTGGATGGTGACGCTCGTCGCCCACGAGCTGGTCACCAACGCCGTCCAGCATGCCCGGACGGACCTCCTCGTCCAGCTCGGCATCGGCGCCGACACCGTGCGCGTCGAGGTCCACGACGACAACCCCCGCTGCCCCGTGCCGACGACGCCACCGCGCTTCGCCACGTCCGGTCGCGGCCTGGCGCTGGTGACCTCGGTGGCCGAGGCGTGGGGGGTCGACGCCGACGACGGCGGCAAGGTGGTGTGGGCGACCCTGCGCCGTCGGGACCTCCGGGCCGGCGCTAGGTCGTCGCGGTCACGCCTGGGCGGCCGTTGGCAGCCCCCGGGCGTCGTCGACCCCTCGGCCGACGGCCTGTTCGTCTCGGCCTGACCCGGCGTCGGTACCGGCGCCTCTTTCTGAACCGATCGGTCGGACTCATCACCCGCGAGTTCGAGGCGCCGCCCGCCGGGAGCTACTGCGTCTCGCCGAGCTGCTGGCGTCCTGACATCGGCGGTGGCCACCCCGCCGCCGCGCCGATCCGGGCTCCGTGGCGGGGTGGCATCCTGTGCGGACGGACGACGAACATCCCTCCGCCACCGACGCCCGGTACCTGATGGCCGAGCGCACGATCGTGAAATGCCCGGGGACGGACGGCTCGGCGGGCGTGGCGTACCTGCGTTCGATGCTGTTCCGCCCCGTGTTCCCCGGCCTGCGGGCCGTCCGCAACCGGCTGTGACACCCGCCCCTCCTCCGGCGCTCGACGACCTGCGGGCCACGCCGAACGCCCTGGCGCCCCACTACTCCCGCTTCCGGGTGGGCAAGCGGCTCCTCCTCACCGGCCATTCGCACCAGGCGTGGCCCGACGTGGCCGAGGCCGGGCTGCTGAGGTGCTTCGCCGACGCCGCCGAGGCGGCGGACGGCAAGTGGGAGCGGGCCGAGGCGATGGCCGAGCGTGTGCGCGAGGGGTACCGCGCGGTGCTGGGCGACCCCGGCGGCGAGATCGCCCTCGGCCCCAACACCCACGACCTCGTCGTCAAGCTCCTGTCGTCCCTCGACCTGCGCCGGCGGCCGCGGGTGGTGACCACCGACGCCGAGTTCCACTCGCTCCGCCGCCAGCTGGCGCGGCTGGCCGAGGAGGGGCTCGAAGTGGTCCGGGTGCCGGCCGAGCCCGTCGGCACGCTCTCCGAGCGGCTGGCGGTGGAGGCCGACGGCCGCACCGCCCTGGTCGCCGTGTCGGCCGTGCTGTTCTCGTCGGCCCGGATCGTGCCCCACCTCGCGGGGCTGGCCGGGCGGTGCGAACAGGTCGGTGCCGAGCTGCTGGTCGACGCCTACCACGCCCTCGGCGCCGTGCCGTTCCCCGTCCACGACCTCGGCCTGGCCGGCGCGTGGGTCACGGGCGGCGGCTACAAGTACCTCCAGCTGGGCGAGGGGAACGCCTTCCTGCGCATCCCGCCGGCCGGCGCCGACATGCGGCCGGCGATCACCGGATGGTTCGCCGAGATCGACGACCGGTACGACGGCGCCCGTCCCGAGATCGTCGGCTACGGGCCGCCCGCCACCCGCTTCGCCGGCGCCACCTACGACCCGGCCAGCCACTACCGGGCGGCGGCCGTGTTCGAGTTCTTCGCGGCCCGGGGCCTCACGCCGGCGTTCCTGCGCCGCGTCTCGTTGCACCAGACGGGCGTGGTGCGCACGGCCTTCGACGGCCTGGGCCTGCCCGACGGCGTGATCACCCGGGACCGGGAGGCGCCGCCCGGCTCCCTCGGCGGCTTCGTGGCCCTGCGGTCACCCCACGCCGGCGAGCTCCGGCGGGGGTTGGGGGCGGGCGGCGTCTCGTGCGACAGCCGGGGCGACGTCGTGCGCCTCGGCCCCGCCCCCTACCTGTCCGACGCCCAGCTGGAGGAGGCGGTGGCGATCCTCGGTGACGTTGTCGCCCGCCTCCGGCGGGCGAGCTGAGCGCCGCCGCCGCCGGGCACTGCGCCTCGGCCGTCCCTCGCCGGGGGCCCCCGGCCGGCCCGGGTGGGGACTCGATCGGAAATGGTCCGGTGTAGCGGCCCGGACTACGTACCATCGTGCGCCTCTGCCCCGGACCGATGACTTCCGCCATGCCGAGTCGTCGTAGCGGCGCGCCGACAAGGAGGGCCGCATGACCGAGGATCGTCCTTCGACCGGGCTCCAGCCCGGCAACGCGTTGCGCACCTCTCGCTTCGCCCGGCTCGGGGCCCGCTGCCACGACCGGCGCCGGGTCGTCCTCGCCGCGTGGATCGCCGTCCTGGTGTTCGGCGGCGCGCTGTCGGGCGCCGTCGGGAACGCCTTCCGGGACGACTTCAACCTGCCCGACGTCGAGTCGAAGGACGGGTTCGACATCCTCGACGAGTCCTTCGGCGGCCAGGGCACGGGCCAGTCGGGCACCATCGTGTTCCGGGCCGAGCAGGGGGTGGAGGACCCGGCCGTCCGCTCCGCCATGGAGGCCGTGTTCGACCGGGTGGCGGCGATCGAGGAAGTCGAACGCGTCCAGAGCCCGTATGCCGAGGGGGGCGAGCGGCAGATCGCGTCCGAGGGCCCGCACGCCGGGAAGATCGCCTTCGCCACCATCGAGTTCCCCGAGGACGTGGAGTTCCAACGGGCGTCCGAGATCGGCGAGGAGATCCGGGAGGGCGCGCCGGACATCGAGGGCCTCCTGGTCGAGACCGGCGGGTTCATCTTCGCCGGGTTCAACGAGCCGTCGTCCGAGGTCCTGGGCGTGGCCTTCGCCATGGTGATCCTGATCCTCGCCTTCGGCTCGGTGCTGGCCATGGGGCTCCCCGTGGGGGTCGCCCTCTTCGGCATCGGCCTCGGGTCGATGCTGATCTCGCTGGCCAGCCACCTCGTCTCGATCCCCGACTTCGCCACCTTCCTCGGGGTCATGATCGGGCTCGGGGTCGGGATCGACTACGCCCTGCTCATCGCCACGCGGTACCGCGAGCAGCTCCACCTGGGGCACCCGGTGCCGGAGTCGGTCGCCATCGCCCTCGACACCGCCGGGCGGTCGGTGCTCTTCGCCGGGACGACCGTGGTCATCTCCCTCCTCGGCCTGCTGATCATGGGCGTGAGCTTCGTGACCGGCCTGGCCGTCGGCGCCGCGTCGGTGGTGTTCGTGACCATCTGCGCCTCCCTGACGCTTCTCCCGGCCCTGCTCGGCTTCGCCGGCGAGCGCATCGAGCTGACCCGCTGGCGGGGGGCTCGTCGCCGCCGGCCTGGTGGCGGTCGCCCTGGCCGGCGTCGGTCTCAAGTTCACCCCGCTGACGATCGCTTTCCCGCTGGCGGTGGTGGTCTTCGTCGCCGGCTTCTTCTTCGCCCCGCTGAGGAAGGAGATCCACCACCGGCGCAAGCCCGTGCGGGAGACCACCGCCTACAAGTGGAGCCGGTTCATCCAGCGCCGCCCGTGGAGCGCCGCCGTCGCCGGCGCGGTGGCCCTCCTCGTGCTCGCCCTCCCCGTGCTGGGCCTGCGGCTCGGCTTCTCCGACGAGAGCAACTACGCCGAGGACACCACCACCAGGAAGGCCTACGACCTGCTGGTGCAGGGCTTCGGGCCCGGCTTCAACGGGCCACTCCTGCTCGTGGCCCGGGTGCCCGACGGTGTGGACCTGGCGGACCTGGACGCCATCGACGAGGCGGCCGCCGCCGATCCCGGCGTGGTGTTCGTCTCCCCGGCCCAGCCCGACGACTCCGAGAACCCCACGGCCGTGTTGTGGAACCTGATCCCCACGACCGGACCGCAGGACGAGGCGACGACCGACCTGGTCAAGCGGCTGCGCGACGAGGTGCTGCTCCCGGCCGAGAGAGCGGCGGGGGTCGACGTCCAGGTCACCGGTACCCAGGCGGTCAACGTCGACTTCTCCCAGTACCTGTCCGACCGGATGCCGTACCTGTTCGCCGCCGTGCTGGGCCTGTCGTTCCTCCTCCTCATGCTGGTGTTCCGGTCGCTGCTGGTCCCACTCAAGGCGGTGATCATGAACGTGCTGTCGGTCAGCGCCGCCTACGGGATCGTCGTGGCGCTGTTCCAGTGGGGCTGGCTGAGCGACGTCACCGGCGTGGAGCCGGCGCCCATCGAGCCGTGGGCGCCGATGATGCTGTTCGCCATCGTCTTCGGCCTGTCCATGGACTACGAGGTGTTCCTGCTCTCACGGGTCCGCGAGGAGTGGCGCCGCACCGGCGACAGCCGGGAGTCGGTGGCGGACGGGCTGGCGGCGACGGCGAAGGTCATCACCGCGGCGGCGGCGATCATGGTCTTCGTCTTCGGCAGCTTCATCCTCGAGCAGGACCGGGTCACCAAGCTCATGGGGACCGGCCTGGCCGCCGCCATCCTCCTCGACGCCACCATCGTCCGCATGCTCCTCGTCCCCGCCACCATGGAGCTCCTGGGGGATCGGAACTGGTGGCTGCCGCGGGGGCTGGAGCGCCTCCTGCCGAAGCTGGACGTCGAGGGCCACGCCGAGCACGGGTTCGCCGAAGCCGAGGCCAAGGAGCAGTGCCTGGTCGGCTGATCGGCGGGCTCGCCGGCCCACCGCCTGAGTCGCCCCGCGCACCGACGGCGACCCCTGGGGGCCGCCGTCGGTGCGTGGAGGTGGAGGTGGAGGTGAGCTGCGGGGTGCTACTTGCCGCCCAGCAGGGCGCTGACCGAGCCCGTGGCCGAGCCCACCAGGTTGGCCGAGGCCGGCGCGGTCGACGCCGAGCCGCTGGCCGAGCCGGTGGCCGACACGCCGGTGCTCGTCGAGGGGACGGCCGGGCCGGCCGTCGTCTCGCCGCCGCCGCTCACCGAAGCGGTGATGGTGGCGGGCAGGTTGGTGCGCACCTGGGTCAGCGCCGACAGCACGGCGTCGCCCTGGGTCGCCACCACGCCGCGGGCGGTGGTGATCTGGGTGTCGACGGCCTTGACGATGTCGCCGCCGGCCTTGACCGACGCGTTGGCCGT
>DATLFN010000011.1 GCA_035540975.1 Acidimicrobiales bacterium | reverse complement strand
CAGCTGGTCGACCATGACGTTGATGGTGTTCTTCAGCTCCAGGATCTCCCCCCGCACGTCCACGGTGATCTTCTGCGACAGGTCGCCGCGGGCCACGGCGGTGGTGACCTGGGCGATGTCGCGCACCTGGCTGGTGAGGTTCGAGGCCATGGAGTTCACCGAGTCGGTGAGGTCCTTCCAGGTGCCGGCCACGCCCTCCACCCGGGCCTGGCCGCCCAGCTTGCCCTCGGTGCCCACCTCCCGGGCGACCCGGGTGACCTCGTCGGCGAAGGCCCGCAGGGTGTCGGTCATCGAGTTGATGGTGTCGGCCAGGACGGCGACCTCGCCCTTGGCCTCCACGGTGATCTTCTGGGACAGGTCGCCCCGGGCCACCGCCGTGGCCACCTGGGCGATGTTCCGCACCTGGGTGGTGAGGTTCGACGCCATGAAGTTCACGTTGTCGGTGAGGGCCTTCCACGTTCCCGACACGTTGGGCACGTCGGCCTGGCCGCCCAGCTTGCCCTCGGTGCCCACCTCGCGGGCCACCCGAGTGACCTCGTCGGCGAACGCCCTCAGGGTGTCGGTCATCGAGTTGATGGTGTCGGCCAGGGCGGCCACCTCGCCCTTGGCCTCCACCGTGATCTTCTGGGTCAGGTCGCCCCGGGCCACCGCGGTGGCCACCTGGGCGATGTTCCGCACCTGTCCGGTGAGGTTGGAGGCCATGTAGTTGACGTTGTCGGTCAGGTCCTTCCAGGTCCCCGACACGCCCTTCACGTCGGCCTGGCCGCCCAGCTTCCCCTCGGTGCCCACCTCGCGGGCCACCCGGGTGACCTCGTCGGCGAAGGAGGAGAGCTGGCCGACCATGGTGTTGATGGTCTCCTTCAACTGGAGGACCTCGCCCTTGGCCTCCACGGTGATCTTCTGGGTGAGGTCGCCCCGGGCCACGGCGGTGGTCACCTGGGCGATGTTCCGCACCTGGCCGGTGAGGTTGGACGCCATCGAGTTCACGTTCTCCGTGAGGTCGTTCCAGGTCCCCGAGACGCCCTTGACCTTGGCCTGGCCGCCCAGCTTCCCGTCCGTTCCCACCTCGCGGGCCACCCGGCTCACCTCGGCCGAGAACGAGCTGAGCTGATCGACCATGGCGTTCACCGTGGTGCCGATGCGGAGGAACTCGCCCTTCACCGGCTGGCCCTCGATCTTGAGCGCCATCTTCTGGGACAGGTCGCCCTGGGCCACCGCCTCGATCACCCGGGCCACCTCGGTCGTCGGCCGGGAGAGGTCCTCGATGAGGCGGTTGACCGACGACGCCTTCTCCGCCCAGGCGCCCCGTGCCTCCAGCGAGAACCGCTCGTTCATGCGGCCCTCCCGGCCCACCTGGCGGGCCACCCGGCCCAGCTCCTTGGTGGTCGCCGCGTTGAGCTCGACCAGCTCGTTGTACGCGGCCCCGATCTGGCCCATGAGGGTGGTCCGGCGCTGCGGCAGGCGGACGGTGAAGTCCCCGTCCTTGGCCGCCCGCAGGGCCCGCAGGAGCTCGTGGAGGGCGGCTTCGTCGGCCATCCCGCCGTCCCCGTTGGTGGTGGCGGCCGTGCCTGCGGCGCCGGCGGTCCTGGTCCTCGAAGCGGCCATGTCGGCGTTCCCCCTCCGGGCGGAGCCCATCAACCGGCCGGCACCCGCGGTCGTCTCCACGGGAGTCGTTCGGCGTTGGTTCGCAGGGTACCGCCGGACGCACTTTCGGCGACGCCGTGACGGCCGGCACAATGGGGAGATGCCGGCCGCCTTTCGCGTCGTGGTCGCCGACGACTTCGACGGAATGCGGGCGCTCCTTTCCGCGGCACTCGAGGCCGATGGGCGGTTCGACGTGATCGCGACCGCGGCGGACGGGGAGGGGGCACTCCGGGCCGTCCGATCGGTATCGCCCGACCTGGTCCTGCTCGATCTCGGGATGCCCGGTCCGGGCGGCATCGACGTCCTCCCCGCCCTGGCCACCGCCTCGCCCCAGACCCGGGTCGTCGTCGTCTCCGGCTTCCCCCGGGGCCGGCTGGCCGGCGTGACCGCCGGCCGAGGTGCGGTCGGCTACGTCGAGAAGGGGCTGTCCGCCAAGGCCATGGTCGACGACATCGTCGCCGTGGCGGGCGCCGTCGAGGCCGTCGCCCTGGCCGTGGCCGAGGTGCGGACCTCGCTCGACTGGGACGCCCGCAGCAGCGCCACGGCCCGGCGGTTCGTGGAGGAGACGCTGCGCCGGTGGGACTGCGAGGAGGTGCTGGAGACCGTCAAGCTCCTGGTGTCCGAGCTGGTGACGAACTCGGTCGTCCACGGCGGCTCGGCGCCCGAGGTGGCGGTGCTCCTGCGGACCGACGCCCTGCGCATCGAGGTCAGCGACCGGGGCGAGGGGGTGCCGGCGCCCCGCACCGCCGCCGACGACGCCACGTCGGGACGCGGCCTGGCCATGGTGGAGGTGCTGGCCTCGGCATGGGGCGTCGACGCCACGGGCGGCGGCAAGACGGTGTGGTTCGAGCTGCCCCGCCTGGACCGGGCGCCGTCGCCCGACGGGAGCCCGCGCTGAGCGAGAGGGCCGTCAGCCGGCGGTCTCGTCCCGCAGGCGGCGGACCTCCCGGAGTTGCTCGCGGAGCCACTTGCCGATGTCGTTGTTGCGGATGACGCCGACGCACGCCGCCAACCGCTCGCGGCGCTCCGCCCGGTCCATCATCAGGCCCTCGTGGAAGGCCTCGGCCTGCTGGTGGATGTCGAAGGGGTGCAGGGTCAGGGCGAACGCGCCCAGCTCCTCGTGCGCACCGGTGTTCTCGGACAGGGCGAGGACGCCGTCGTGCTCGTTCACCAGGACCGCCTCCTTGGCGACCAGGTTCATCCCGTCGAAGATGGCGTTCACCACCAGCAGGTCGAAGAGCTTGTAGGCCGCCACCGCCCGGTCGAGGTCGTCGCCCAGGCGGAGGTCGATCGGTTGCCAGTCCGAGGTGCCGTGCTTGAGGTTGACGTCGGCCACCACGCGGCGGATGCGCTCCAGGTACTCGACGTAGGCGTCCACGTCCTGGCGGCTGGGCTGGATCAGGGCGAGGAACGTCACCCGCTCGCGCAGCTCGGGGTGGGCGTCGAGCAGGGCGTCGTAGGCGCGAAAGCCGCGCACGATGTTCTTGCTCAGGTCGGCCCGGTCCACCCGCAGGATCAGGTGGTCCCGGCGCCGCTCCAGGAGGCGCTCCTCGTGCTCGCGGACGGCGGGCGACGCCGCCCGCGCCTCGAACTCGGCGGCGTCGACCGAGATGGGGTACCAGCGGGCGCGCACCGTGCGGTCGTCGTACTGGACGCTGAGCCGCTTGAGGTCCACCTCCAGCCCGAGCAGCTCCTGGCAGCCGAGCAGGAAGTTCCGGGCGTACGCCTCGGTGTGGAAGGCGACCACGTCGTTGCCCAGGATCCCGAGGAGGACCGCCTCCCGCATCGCCGGCGGCAGGACCCGCCAGGCGTCGGGCTGGGGCCAGGGGATGTGCACGAAGTGGTGGAGGAACACCTCGGGGCAGCGCTCACGGACCAGCTGGGGGAGCAGGTAGAAGTGGTAGTCCTGCACCATCACCACGACCCGCCCGTCGCGTGCCTCCACCTCGGCCACCACGGCGTCGGCGAACGCCTCGTTCACCGGGACGTACCCGTGGTGGAAGGCCTCGGTCTCCCGCGGCGTGATGTCGGGCGCCGTGCTGAGACCCCAGAGGTAGTGCTGGACGAACCAGAGCAGCGGGTTGGAGATGACGTTGTAGAACCGGTCGTGCGCCTCGGGGTCGGTCTCCACCATGCGCAGCTTCAGCCCGTTCTGCCCCTCGGGCTCGAACGCCTTGCCGCCCCGCTCCCGCGACACGACGGCGTCCTCGTCGGAGAGGGCGCCGCACACCCAGACCACGTCGTCGAGCCGCCCCGACAGGCTCGACAGGGCGGTGACCAGCCCGCCGCCCCCGCGCTTGGAGGTGCGCTCGCCGTTCTCCCGCCCGAACTCGACGGGGCCCCGGTTCGAGACGAGGACGACGGCGACGTCCTCGTCGCCGTCCCCGGAGGGGTCGATGTCGGTCATGAGGTTCCAGAACCTACCGGTCCGGGAGGGGAGCGGCGTCAGGCGGACCGACGCTTCAGCCTCAGCCCGCCTCGAGGTCGACCGGTGCGTTCGGGTCGCCGATGGTCGTCACCGGCGTCTGGGGAACGGCCGGGTTCGCCGCCGCCACGCCCACTGGTGGCGGAGGCGGCGGAGGCGGCGGCGGCCCCTCGATGATCATCACCCGGGCGCCCTGCTCGACCTTGTCGAACAGCTCCTCCACGTCCGCCATCGCCATGCGGATGCACCCGTGCGAGGCGTTGGTGCCGAGCGACGCCACGTTGCTCGTGCCGTGGATGCGGATCCCGGGGGCGTCCAGGTTCATGGCCCGTGTCCCGAGCGGGTTGCGGGGCCCCGGGCCGATCCGGGCCGGCAGGCTCCTTCCCCAACCTCCAGGGTCGGGGTTCACCCACGTGGGGTTCCGGCGCTTGAGCACCACCGAGAAGCTGCCCTTGGGCGTGGGGTAGCGCCGGGTGCCCGTCGCCACCCGGTACTCCTTGACCATCGTCCCGCCCTCGTAGTGGTACAGCTTGTTCTCCGCCGTGCGTACCAGCAGGACGTCGTCGAACCCCTTCACCTCGGGCTCCAGGACGGCGACGGGCGGCCGCACCTCGGCCACCCCGGAGGGGGCGGCTCCGTTGGCGACCCGCATGGCCAGCTCGTGGACCTGGGCGACGGTGGCCTCCACGTCGAGGGCACGCCCCTGGCGGGCGGGCGAGAACGTGAGCATCCCGCTGGAAGCGTCGATGCCGGCGTCCACCGGCTCGACGGCCACCGCCTCCGCCAGCCGGGCGACCTCGCGCTCGACGGCCGAGCGGTCCACCGCGAGGCGGACGTCGTAGCTGAGGTCCACCGGCTTGTCGAGCAGGCGGTGCCAGACGCGCCGGGCCAGCCCCATGCCGTCGGCGTCCGCCCGGGCCCGGGCGACCACCTGCTCGACGTCCGAGCGCACGCCCAGGTCGCCGAGGGTGACCCGCGTCTCCTGGTCGCCGGCGACGATGCGCACGGGCGTGGCGGCGACGGTGGGCAGGCGGTCGGCCAGGGCCCGGACCACCTCGCCCGCCGGCCGGCCGCCGGCGTCGAGCTCGTCCACGACGACGCCGGGCAGCAGCTCGTCGCGGTGGGCGCCGTCGTACGACGACGCGGCGAAGGCGGCGCCGCCCAGCACGACCAGGAGCCCGCAGACGGCGAACAGCGCTACCCGAAAGGCCCGCATGGGCAGGGGAGTCTACGCATGGCCGACGGTGTTCCGAAAGCGGTGATCAGCGACGAATCCGCCGCACCGACGTGGCGACCGGGGAAGCGACGGGAAGGACGAAATGGGACCACGTACCCCAGGACGAACCAGAGGTGATCCCATTGGGCCCGATCGACATGTCGCATGGAGGTCGAGACCGCCCCCGAGTTCGACCCGGAGACGGCGGGCGACGACGCCGTGAAGGCGCTCTACCGCACAAGGGCCTGCGAGTGAACTACCCGCTCGGAAGAGGCGACGCCGGTCTGCCTTCCTCACGTTCCGGAACCCACCACGAGGTAGCGACTCGCCGACGGGGCAGGCAGACCGGCGTCGCCTCTTCACTCACGTAGTTCACTCGCAGTCCCTTACGGCCAGCCCCTCCCCGCTCCGCCGCCGCCGCAGGTCCGCAACCCGTTCGACCGCAACACCGCTCGCTGGGTGCCCGGCACCCACGAGAAGATCCGGGAGATCCTCAGCCGCTTCGAGAGCTGAGGTCGCCCTCCGGACGCGCCGACGCCGGCCCGGGAGTCCCGGGCCGGCGTCGAACGAGAGCGCGGTCGGTGACTAGAAACCCATGTTGCTGGTGGCCGACTTCCGGCGGGCTTTCGACCAGCCGACGTTGGCGGTGTGCGTGGACATGGGCGAGCGCCGGGTCGGGCGCTGCTGGAGCAGCTCCTGGCGCAGGCCGAACGCCTGGCTCCCGAGCTCCAGGAGCTGGTCGGAGAGCCCGCGTTCGAGCACGGGGAAGACGGTCTTCTCCTCCCGCTCCACGTGGGCCATGACCGACTTCTTGAGCTGCTTCATCATGGCGTCGACGGCGGGATCGTCGGGATCGAGGTCCTCGATCTCGGCGATGAGCTCCTTGGCCTCCTCGTGGTCGTCCTCGGACTCGTCGGCCAGCCCGGCGTTGAGCTGGCGGAGCGCGGGGTAGACGATCTCCTCCTCGATGGTGGCGTGGATGGTCAGCTCGTCGCAGACGTCCAAGGCGACGTCGAGGTTCTCGGGTTCCTGGGTGGCGCGCAGGAACAACCGCTTGATGCGGGCATGGTCGTCCATGAGCACCTTGGTGATGTCGGACATCCGGATTGCTCTCCTCTCGGCGTGGCCACCTGTGGGGCCCGTTGCTCCAGCCCCTCGGGGGGCACGACCGCGTCACTCGGTACGTGGCTCGAATCTATCGTGCGCGGCGGCGCCGGAACAGGGGCCGATGCCCGGCTCAGGCGCCGAGGCGGCGACCGATCTCGGCCACGAAGGCGTCCCGCACGGCCGACACGGTCGGGACCGTCCCGAAGTGTCGGGGCCCCAGGTCGATGGTGACGGTGGTCCCTCCGGCGTCGGGCGCCAGCTCCAGGAGGCACTGGGCGGGCCCCGGGTGGTCGAGAAGGACGGCGAGCAGGTAGGGCTCCTCGGCCCGGATGACGTCCCCCAGCTCCACGGCGGCCAGGAGGGTCGCCTCGAAGGCGTCGACGGGCAGGGCCTCGATGGCGAACGCGTCGGCCGCCGCCGGCGCCGCTGCCGCCGGCTCGGCGGGCGCCGCGGGCGACGGCCCCTGCTCGGCCACGACGGCGCTGGCCGGAGTGGCGTGCAGCTCGTCGAAGGCCCGGTTGACCTCGGCCATGCGGCGCTCGGCCTCGTCCCTGGTGCGGTCGTCGTGGAGGTCGGGATGCAGCTCCTTGGCGAGCCGGCGACGGGCCCGACGCAGCTGGGCCCCGGTCGCGTCGGGGCCGACGCCGAGAACGGCGCGGGGGTCCTCCATGGGCCCATCCTGCCCGCCCCGAGAGGCGGGCGAGCGGCGGGTCAGGCGGTGGGCACGGGCGGACCCGTGACCACCTCCAGGACCACGGTCCCGGACTCGGGGTCGAACGTCGCCCGCACCACGTCGCCCGGCGTCGCTCCGCACCGCCGCAGGAACCCGGTCCACCCCCAGGAGTTGCCGTGGTGGTCGACGCCCAGCGTGGCCGTCGACCCGGCGGCGTCGCACCGGAAGTGGCGTCCCTGGAGCACGGGCTGGAGCTCGGCGGGAACGTGGAGGACCCCGTTGGCCCAGGTGCTGGCGGTCACCCGGCCCGCCAGCCAGGGGCGGCCGTCGTCGGTCCAGCCGCAGGCCGGCCACTCGTTCGGGCCTCGCCCGGCGGCGCTGCGGCGGACGGCGCCGGTGCCTCCGTCGGCGCCGGTGCCCCGGGCGGCGAAGATCCCCGGGCCAACCCGCTCCAGGCACTCCGAGTAGGTGGTGTAGAGGTTCACCGACGTGAGGTTCAGGCCGGCGTGGTGGCACGCCTCGAGCAGGTGAGCCCGCGCCATCATGCCGCCCGGGGCGCTCCGCAGGATCTCCAGGATGCGCTGGTTGAGGGGGCCCAGGACGCCGGTGCCCAGGGCCTCGAGCGCCGACACCATCCCGTCCGAGACGACGAACGCGGGATGGTCGTCGTACACCTCGGCGAGCACGCCGACGGGCGGGGGCGCCGGCCGGCGGCGGAAGGCGTTGTGCCGGCGCAGCCCGTCGTGGAGGGACTCCACCGGCAGAGGCGACGTCACCGCCAGCATGCGCTGCGACGCCTTGAGGAAGGCGCCTCCGGTGGGTGCGTCGACGAACCAGAACCAGCCGTCTTCGCGCACGAGCGCCGACGTGCAGCTCGTGAGCACGATCTCGATGTGGCGCGGCGCCAGCTTTACGCCCTCGTCGGCCAGCTCGGCGGCCAGGGCGGTGACGGTGGTGGCCCCGGTGCGCTCGATCTGCCGGCGGGCGCGGGCCTCGACCAGTGACGTGTGGGCGGCCGCCCCGGCCACCTCGGATGGGAGCAGGACGGCGTCGGCGCCCGCGCCCGAGACGGCGAAGGGCAGGGGCCGGCCCAGCAGCTCGGCGGCGGCGAGGAGGCTCTCCGCCGAGAACCGCCGGCGGGTCAGCCCGGCCCGGCGCAGCACGTCCGGGACCCGGTGCGCCGGGATCGGCACGGCGCTCGCCACCGCCGCCAGCGCCCCGTCGAGCTCGGGCAGGGCCGCCGGTGTGGCGGTCGCCTGCTGCTTGCGGAGCCGGGACTCGAGCTGGCGGACCCGCTCGCCGCTGAGCCCGGCGACCCGCCCCGCCTCGGCCAGGGTGAGCGGCGGCCGGCCGCGCAGGCCCAGCCGGTCGAGGACGGCGTCCAGCCGGTGGCGCTCGAGGCGGTGCGAGGCGAGGGTCGAGACGTGGTGGGCGAGCGCGTCCTCGAGCATCCGAAGCGTCCGCGGATCGAGCCGCCCCGGCCCGCTCGCCTCCTGGCGGCCCCGAGCGGCGCCGCGCCGCCTCTCGTCGTGCTCCGATGCCGTGTCCGGCCAGGTCGTGGGCATGTCCCTCCCCGGGCGGTGGCCGAACCGGGCCACCTTCTCCCTCAGTAGGCCTGAAGGGACGACGAAAGGAAACCGTGGCATCCGGTGTCTTCAAAGGGGGTGCCAGCACCCCCTTTTTCCCGTCGCAGCCGTACACTGTCGACGGAGGGGGAGAGCGATGGGGGCAGACGGGGCAGGCGGCCTCCGGGTCGTCGTGGCGGACGACGAGTACCTGGTCCGCGAGGGCGCCCGCCACGTGCTGTCCTCCGTAGGAGGGCTCCACGTGGTGGGGGTGGCGCGTGACCCGGCCGAGCTCTACGCCCTGGTCGACGCCGATCCGCCCGACGCCGTCGTGCTCGACATCCGCATGCCGCCCACCTACAAGACCGAGGGGATCGACGCCGCCCACCGCATCCGGAGCACCCATCCGGGCATCGGCGTCGTGATCCTCTCCCAGTATGCCGACCCGGAGTACGCCCTCGAGCTGCTCGGCCACGGGTCCCGGGGCCTCGCCTACCTGCTCAAGGAGCGACTGGGCGACCCCACCAGGCTGGCCGAGGCCATCAGGATGACCGCCGCCGGGGGGACGGACGTGGACCCCAAGGTGCTCGACGCCCTGATCGAGGCGCAGCACCGGCGCCCGAAGTCGAGGCTGCACGGCCTCACCAAGCGGGAGGGCGAGGTGCTGGCGATGATGGCGACGGGCCGCACGAACGCCGCCATCGCCGACGCCCTGTGCATGAACGAGCGCTCGGTCGAGAAGCACATCAACTCGATCTTCCGCAAGCTCGGCCTCAGCGAGGAGCTCGACATGAACCACCGGGTGGCGGCCGTGCTCTTCTTCCTCCAGCGCAACGTCGGCCCCGACGGGGAGGCCTAGCTACTTCGACCTCATTCGTTCGCTTCGCTCACTCCGTTCGCTCGGAGTTGGAGAGGCCGCCTGCGGCGGCGAGTGCGGCCACGGACCTTGCCGCTGCGAACGGGGCGAACGTCTCGGGGAACGGCAGTGGCTACTGGGCGCTCTCTGTCGCGGGGGCCGGCCGGCGGAGCGGGAACGTCGCCACCACCTCGGTGCCTGCGCCCGGCTCGGAGCGGATCTCCAGCGAGCCGCCGAACGACCGCGCCCGGTCCTGCATGTGGAGCAGGCCGCCCCGCCGGCCGGCTCCGTCGGTCGCGAACCCCCGCCCGTCGTCGCTGACGGCGACGCGGAGGTCCGACTCGGTGAGCACGAGGGAGATGGCGATCTGGCCGGCGCCCGCGTGCTTGAGCACGTTGGACACCGCCTCGCTCACCAGGAAGTAGGCCCCACTCTCGATCTCGGCCGGGAGCCGGGGGAGCGGGTCGGGTGAGCACACCAGCCGGGCCGCCAGCGGCAGGCGTCCGAGCGAGCTGCGCAGGGCGGCGGCGAGGCCGCGGTCGACCAGGATCGACGGGTAGAGGTCCTGGCTGACCTCGCGGAGGCGCTGGATGACGGCGTCCAGCTCGCTGCCGAGCTCGCCGAGTGACCGCACGGCGGTGTCCGGCGCCCGTTCCGCCGAGTCCTTGGCCAGGCCGACGCCCATGCGGAGGACGACGAGATGCTGCTGGATCCCGTCGTGCAGGTCGCGGGCCAGACGGTGGCGCTCCTCGTCCTGGGCGGCGACGATGCGGTGCGAGCTGAGCCGGAGCGCCTCCGCCTGCTCGGCGATCAGGTCGAGGTGGGCCCGCAGCTCCAGCCGCATCCGTTCGAGCGAGCGGGCCAGGTCGGCCACCTCATCGCTGCCGGCGGCCCGGAAGGACGCCTCCAGGTCGCCTTCCGCGATGCGGCCGGCGGTGTCCTTGAGGGCGACCAGGGGCCGGACCAGGGCGCGGAAGAACAGCCACCCCACGAGGAGCGACAGCCCGGCGAGCAGCGCGCCGGCGACCAGGCGCGCCTCGGCCAGGTCGCGGTCGAGCGGCGCGCCGGGGTCGTCGAGGAGGACGCCGAGCGCCCCCTGGGCGCCGGTGCCCCGGCGCACGAGCCGGTAGGCGACGAGCGAGTCCTCGCCGGCGACGCGCTCGGCGACGGGGCTCTGTGGCAGGCGGCCGCCGGGGCGGCCGACGCCGGGTGGCAGCTCGGGGGGGTCGAGGAGCGTGGAACCGGCGATGCGGTCCTCCGCCACCAGCACGACGTGTCCCAGCTCGCCCAGGCCGCCCCGCAGGCGGTAGGCGAACTCGTCGCCGAACCGGTAGCCGCCGACCAGGAGGAACGGGGCGTCCGCACCGGTGCCGATGGGTACGAAGACGGCCTGCACCCACCCGCCGTCCGCCGTCGGCAGGAGGCGGCTGCTGACCTTGGGGCGCCCAGGCGCGGTGACCGTCGCCCCCGGCCCCAGCTCGACGCCCGGCGCCGAGGCGGGCGGGTCGAGGGGCCGGCCGACGGCGTCGACCACCTCGAGGACGTCCAGCTCGAGGTTCCGGTACTTGCCGCTGAGCTGGTTGACGAGGTCGACGCGCCGCGACCGGTCGGTCAGGCCCTCGTTGTCGAGGGTCTGTCCCAGATCGCGGAGGTCGCCCACGAGCGTCCGCTCCCGCTCGGCGTAGGCCTCCTCGAGGACCCGCAGGTTGCCGGCGGTGATCCGTCGCGACTGCGTGTCGAGGGCGTCGCGGGTGAGGCTGGTCTCGACGAGAGCGGTCAGCGTGCTGGAGCCCACGACGGCGAGCACCAGTCCGGCCAGGATCTTGAGGAGCAGCGACGAGCGCACGCGTGCGAAGAGGCTGGTGCCCGGCTCACGACCCGGTGGTGGTGCGGCGGTCTCCGCTTGGCCGGCCGCGTCGACGGCCGCTTGGCCGGCCGCGTCGACGTCGGTCACCGGGGCATCAGCGCCTGCGCCCGTTGCTGCGTCTCGGCCATCACCGCCGCCGCCGGCTCGTCGTTCCGCAGCACCCGTTCCACCGCGTTCTCGAATAGGTCGTGCACCTCGGGGAAGGCGGTGAGCTTCATCGGGCTGGCCGTCCGCAACTGCTCGGTCACCGCTGCCAGCTCGGGCCGGTCGAAGTACGGGTCGTCGTAGAGGCGGTGGCGCACGGGGAGCCGGCCCTCCTCCTCCACCAGCCGGAGGGCGTACTCGTCGGAGATCAGGAGCGCCATGAAGTCGAAGGCCAGTGCCCGGTGCTTCGACCCCTCGGGCACGAACATGCTGCTCCCGCCCATGACCGATCCGGGCGTGCCGGGGCCGGGCCCGGCCGGGAGGAGCGTCGTCCGGAACCGCTCCCCGTCGGGCGCCCGGCGCACGGTGGTGAGGTCCCACGACCCGCTGGCGAGGGTGGCGGCGCTCCCCGAGCGGAACAGGCCGAGGGCATTGTCGCTGTGGGAGTCCACCGCGCTCGGCGCGAACGCCAGGCCGTCGCGCACCAGGCGGGCGAGGAAGTCCAGGGCCGCCACCGTGCCCGGGTCGTCGAACGTCGGCCGCACGCCGTCGCCCTCGGCTCGCAGCAGGTCGCCGCCGCCCGCCCGGATCCAGCCGTAGGTCCACCACGTGCTGCTGGGGATGGCCAGCGCCCGGCGCCCGCCCGTGGTGAGCGCGCGCGCCGCCGCCTCGAACTCGGCGAACGTGATGCGCCCCTGGGGCTCGGGGACGCCGGCGGTGGCGAAGGCGTCGGAGTCGTAGAGCAGGAAGAGGGCGTTGGTGTCGAGGGGCACGCCGTAACGCCCGCCCTCCCAGGCGACGTCGTCGAGCGCTCCGGGCAGGAACTCGTCCTCCTCCAGGTGCCGCTCCCACAGGTCGTCCACCGGCTGCGCCAGACCCTGGGCGGCCGCCGAGAAGGCGTGGGCCTGCACGACGTCGGGGACGTCACCACTGCTCCTGGCCGCGGCGACCGCATCGAGCATGTCGCTGATCGGGCCCTTGTCGACGTCGACGCGCACGTCCGGGTGCCGCCGCTCGAACTCGCGGACGGCGGCCATGAACGGCGGCGTCACCCAGTCGTCGGTCATCAGGACCCTCAGCACCGTCCGGGTGCCGGTGTCGCCGTCGGAGCCGCAGGCGGTGACCGCGCCGAGAAGCAGGACGAGCACGGCGAGCCCGCGGCGCGATGCGCGGCTGCGACCTCGCCCCCGGTGCTCCCTGGCCATCGAACCCCGTTCTGACGTCGCCGGCTCCCGGCGGTACGGCCGCCGCTAATTTACCACCGCGTCAGTCGGGCTTTCCGGGAATATGCGGTGCTTTGGGGGTCGCCAATGGCCAGTCGGTGGTGGAGGGCGGTCGACGCCGCGGGCGTCCGGGTCGCCGCGGCGCGAACCGGCAGCCGCACCGACGGCGCGCTGCGGCTGGTCGCCCGCACCTCGGACGGCGCCGGGCTGTGGCTGGCGACGGCGGCCGCGCTGGCCGCCGCCGGGGGCACCCGTGGGCGCCGTGCCGCAGCCCGCGGTCCCCACGCCGGCGCCGGCGGTCCCGCAGGGCCGGGGGGTGGACGACCTGCTCGCAAGAGGCGTCGCCTCCCCACCCCCGTAGCGCAGTACTCGGTCTCCGTCCCTCACGAGAACCTGGTGTCGGCCGTGCCCTGACGATCGTCGTCCTCCGGGACCGAGCTCGAGCCGGCGGCGACCGGGTCGGCCTCGAGGACGTCCTTCACGGGCGGGAACCCGGCGCCTTCGCCACCCGGCAGCCCGGTGTCGCCGATCCGTGCCGGCCCACGGTCGCCGGCGCGGCGACCGTCCTGGCGGAGGCCGGGGTCCGTGCCGCTTCCCGGCGGCGGCCCGTCCACGGTGTCGCCCGGCCGCCGCTCGGGCCCGCTCTCGGAAGGCGCCTCTCCCGTCCCGGGCGCCGGACCGGTGGGCGGAGCGTCGGTCGACGGCCACTCGCCGCCGCCCATGGCCACCTCGGGGCTCTGGTTCTCCTGCGCGATCACCCGCTCGCCGGCCCCGTCGTCGGTCGGGAGCGGGACGGTCCTCACCTTGTCGTCGTGCGGGTCCGTGGTGTTGTCGGCCATGGGGGGAGTGTTCCCCGCCCGGTGGCGCCCTCACGCATGCCGGACCGTGCCGGCGGTGGATTAACGTGCTCCGATGCAGGTCTGGCCCGGCCGCCCGTACCCGTTGGGAGCCACCTACGACGGCGCCGGGACGAACTTCTCGGTGTTCTCCGAGGTGGCCGAGCGCGTCGAGCTGTGCCTGTTCGACGAGGACGGCGCCGAGACGCGCATCACCATGCCCGAGGTCACCGCTTACTGCTGGCACTGCTACGTGCCCGGCGTCGGCCCCGGGCAGCGCTACGGCTACCGCGTCCACGGGCCCTACGAGCCCCGCGCCGGCCACCGCTGCAATCCCGCCAAGCTGCTCCTCGACCCCTACGCCAAGGCCGTCGAGGGCCAGGTGGACTGGGGCGAGGCGGTGTTCCCGTACCGGTTCGGCGCACCCGACTCGGTAAACCACTCCGACAGTGCGTCCCACATGCCAAAGGCGGTGGTGACGAACCCGTGGTTCGACTGGGCCAACGACCGGCCCCCCATGTCGCCCTACCACGAGGCGGTCATCTACGAGATGCACGTGAAGGGCCTCACCATGCGCCACCCCGGGGTCCCCGAGGAGCTCCGGGGCACCTACGCCGGCATCGCCCACCCCACGGTCGTGGAGTACCTGCTCATGCTGGGCGTGACGGCCGTCGAGCTGCTCCCGGTGCACCAGTTCGTGCACGACGCCCACCTCGAGTCGAAGGGCCTGCGCAACTACTGGGGCTACAACTCGATCGCCTACCTGGCGCCGCACAACGAGTACAGCTCCACCGGCCAGGACGGCCAGCAGGTGCAGGAGTTCAAGCAGATGGTGAAGACCCTGCACGAGGCGGGCATCGAGGTGATCCTCGACGTCGTCTACAACCACACGGCGGAGGGCAACCACATGGGCCCCATCCTGTCGTTGAAGGGCATCGACAACGCCGGGTACTACCGCCTCGTCGACGACGACCGCCGGTACTACTACGACACCACCGGCACCGGCAACAGCCTCGACATGCGCCACCCGCACGTCCTGCAGCTCATCATGGACAGCCTGCGGTACTGGGTCACCGAGATGCACGTGGACGGCTTCCGGTTCGACCTGGCCGCCACCCTGGCCCGCCAGTTCCACGAGGTCGACCGCCTGTCCGCCTTCTTCGACCTCATCCAGCAGGACCCGGTCGTGAGCCAGGTCAAGCTGATCGCCGAGCCGTGGGACCTCGGCGAGGGCGGGTACCAGGTCGGCAGCTTCCCGCCCCTGTGGTCGGAGTGGAACGGCAAGTACCGCGACCACGTCCGCGACTTCTGGCGAGGCGAGCCCAAGCTGCTGGACGAGTTCGCCTACCGCTTCACCGGCAGCTCCGACCTCTACGAGTCCGGTGGCCGGCGCCCGTTCGCCAGCATCAACTTCGTCACCGCCCACGACGGCTTCACCCTGGCCGACCTGGTCTCGTACAACGAGAAGCACAACGAGACGAACGGCGAGGACAACAACGACGGCGAGAGCCACAACCGGTCGTGGAACTGCGGTGCCGAGGGGCCGTCGGCCGACCCGGGGATCATCGAGCTGCGGGCCCGCCAGCAGCGCAACTTCCTGGCCACCCTCCTGCTCTCGCAGGGTGTGCCGATGGTGCTCGGCGGCGACGAGATGGGCCGCACGCAGCACGGCAACAACAACGCCTACTGCCAGGACAACGAGGTCTCCTGGTTCGACTGGGAGAACCAGGACGGCGCGCTCGTCGCCTTCACCCAGCGCCTCATCGCCCTGCGCAGGTCCCACCCGGTTTTCCGCCGCCGCCACTTCTTCCAGGGCCAGCCGCTGCACGGCACCGACGTCTCCGACATCGCCTGGTTCCGGGCCGACGGCTCGGAGATGACCGACGACGACTGGCGCCACGGCGTCGCCAAGACCCTCGCCATCTTCCTGAACGGCGACGCCATCCCCGACCTCGACGCCCGGGGGCAGCGCGTCGTCGACGACTCGTTCCTGGTGCTCTTCAACGCCCACCACGAGCCCGTCGAGTTCGGGTTGCCCGCCGAGCGGTTCGGCGAGCGCTGGGTGAAGATCGTCGACACGGCGGACGAGTTCGACGAGGGGGTGCAGCTCAAGGCGGGCGACGCCCTGGACGTCGAGGGCCGCTCGCTCGTCCTCCTGCGCCGTGGCGGCTGACGACGGGCCGCCGGGAGACGGCGGACGCGGGCCCCGCCCGGGCGGACCGGCCCCGGCACCGTCGTCCACCTACCGGGTGCAGCTGTCGCCGTCCTTCGGGTTCGACGCGGCGGCCGGCGTCGCCTCGTACCTGGCCGGCCTGGGCGTGAGCCACCTCTACGC